>JAHFCS010000089.1 GCA_023249395.1 Gemmatimonadota bacterium | reverse complement strand
GGCGCGCTCGAGCACGTCCTGCATCGCCAGAGCGTTGATCACCGTGCCCAGCATTCCCATATAATCGGCGCCAACGCGGTCCATGCCCTGCTTGAAGAACTCCGCACCTCGAACGATGTTACCGCCGCCGATCACCAGTCCGATTCCCACGCCGGCATCGAGCACCTGTTTTATCTCGCCGGCGATTCGCGTCAGTATCTCAAAGTCGAATCCGGTGCCCCGACCTCCGGCGAGTGCCTCGCCGGAGATCTTGAGCATCACCCGTGTATAGGCCACCGGATTCACGAGGCTGCTACTCCTCGCCCATCTGATAGCGCACGAATCTGCGGACCTGGATGTTCTCGCCCACCTTCGCCGACGCTTCCTTCACCAGGTCGCCGACGGTCTTCTTCGGCTCGCGAATCCACGGCTGATTCATGAGGGTGTTGTCCTTGTAGTAGGCCTCAACCTTTCCCTCGACCATCCGCTTCATGATCGCCTCCGGTTTGCCGCTCGCCTTGGCCTGCTCTTCGGCGACCCGGCGCTCCACGGCCACCTTGTCCTCGGGAATCCCGTCGCGATCGACGGCCATTGGCGCCGCGCTCGCGATGTGCAGCGCGATCTCGCGCGCGAGCGTCTTGAAGTCGTCGGTGCGGGCGACGAAGTCGGTCTCGCAGTTGATCTCGACCATCACTCCCACCTTTCCATTGTGATGGATGTAGCTCGCGATCAGCCCTTCGCTGGTCTGCTTTCCTGCCCGCTGTCCCGCCTTCGCAATTCCCTTTGCCCGCAGGTACTCGGCGGACTTGTCCATGTCGCCGTTGTTCTCCTGCAGCGCTTTCTTGCACTCCATCATTCCCGCGCCGGTGCGCTGGCGCAGCGTCTGTACATCCTTTGCCGTGAACACTTTTCAGTCCCTTCCTTTAAGCGTACCCGGGCGGCGCGTCGCCACCCGCTATGTCAGTTTGCAAGAACGCCGCCGGCAGCATGGCCGGCGGCGGGTTCCTGCCCGCAGGCAGGTTGAACTTAACCCTCGGCGGGTTCCGCGTTAGCCACCGCCTCGCCCGATCCGTCACTGCCGCCGTCATCAGCCGGCTCCGGCCCGCCCGACTCCGCTTCTCCGCCCGTCTTCAGGCGAGCGGCAATCGCCTCCGGCTTCGCCCGCCGGCGCCGCGGACGCCGTTTCTTCTTGCGGTCGCCTTCGCCTTCTGGCTCGGCGCCACGGTCGGAGCTGTAGGTGTACGACTCGGCCTCCTCGGACTCCTCGCGAACCGGCGCCTCGCGCCTCGCCTCGACGATTGCATCGGCGATGGCATGCGTCACCAGCTCGACCGACTTGATCGCATCGTCGTTGCCGGCGATGGGTACCGTGATGAGATCGGGATCCGCGTTCGTATCCACCAGCGCGATGATCGGGATGCCGAGCTTGTTGCCTTCGCTGACCGCGATCCGTTCCTTCTTCGAATCCACGACGAACATCAGCCCGGGGAGCCGCGTCAGATTCTTGATGCCCGAGAGGTTCTTCGAGAGCTTGTCGCGCTGACGGGCCATCATCAGCTGTTCCTTCTTTGTGTAGTTCTCGAAGTCACCGCCCGACTCGCTGCCGGCCTCGAGCTCCTTGAGGCGGCGGACCTGCTTCTTCACCGTCTGAAAGTTGGTAAGAAGTCCGCCGAGCCAGCGCTCGGTGACGAACATCGCGCCACAACGCTCCGCTTCTTCCTTGACGATGTTGACGAGCTGGCGCTTGGTGCAAACGAACAGAACGGCATCGCCGCGAAGGATTACGTCGCGCGCGAGCTTCGTCGCCAGCTCCATCTGCCGCAGCGTCTTCTGGAGATCGATGATGTGAATCCCGTTCCGCTCGGCGAAGATGAAACGGCGCATCTTCGGATTCCAGCGGCGGGTCTGGTGGCCGAAATGAACTCCGGCTGCGAGGAGCTGATCGAGGTTGGGCTCAGTCATTCAGTGAAGGTTTCCTTTAACGCTTGGAGAACTGGAATTTCTTGCGTGCTTTCGGACGGCCGGGCTTCTTGCGCTCGACAGCGCGTGCATCGCGCGTGAGGAGGCCGAGGTCGCGAAGCTTGCGGCGGTGCGATTCGTCGATCTTCACGAGCGCGCGGGCGACGGCGAGACGGAGCGCGCCGGCCTGGCCGGTGAGGCCGCCGCCTTCAACCTTGGCGATGATATCGAAGCGGCCGAGCGAATCAGTCGCTGTGAAGGGCTGCTGGATCGCCGCCACGTGCGCCGAGCGCGGAAAGTAGTCACCGAGCGTCCGCCCGTTGACCTGCCACTTGCCGGAGCCGGGCTTGAGATACAGGCGGCAGCGCGCTTCCTTGCGCCGGCCGATGGTGTGCGTGGTGGTGCTCTCAGCCATTACTTCTTCTCACTCTTCTTGTTGAGGTCCAGGACCTTCGGCTGCTGTGCCGCGTGCGAATGATTGGCATTGGCGAACACACGGAGTTTGCGGCGAAGCGACTGCCGTCCGAGCGCGGTCTTGGGCAGCATACCGTATACCGCCTTTTCGATGATCCGCTCCGGGTGCTTCTCGAGCATCGACGCGAACGGCGTGAAGCGCTCGTGTCCCATGTAGCCGGTGTGATGGAAGTAGCGCTTCTGCTCCGCCTTCCGGCCGGTGACCTTCACCTTCGACGCGTTGATAACGATGACGTTGTCACCGGTGTCCATATGCGGCGTGTACATCGGCTTGTGCTTGCCACGGATGATCTTGGCGACCTCGGCGGCAAGTCGGCCGAGCACCATGCCATCGGCGTCGACGACGAACCACTGGTGCTCGATATCAGTTGGCGTGGCGCTGTATGTCTTCATGTTGGCGATTCTGACCGTGCGTAGAGCCGCACCCTGCGCATCGAAGGTGAGGGCGGCGGCGTTTCCAGGCTTGTAAAGTGGTTTTGCGACAGCCTATAAACTTACGTGGTCGCAGCGACTTAAGTCAACCGGAGAGGTGCGCAAAACCCTGAACGCGCGCGGGAGGATTCTCCCGCGCGCTCCTTCGTTGAGCTACTTCCAGAACGAGGGATCTCCCGCCTTGAATGCTGCGGAGACATAGCTCATCCCCGGACTGAAGCTGAAGATCTGGTCGTCGGCAAATGCGGTGCCGTCGCTGACCATCTTGTTCATCGCTGCCATTCCCTCTGGACCCATCTTCTCCGACCACGCCTTGAAGTCTGCGGCTCCCCTGTCCATCATCGCGAGCGATCGCATCGGGGTCATCACGAGGTAGGTCGATCCCGGCATTCCGGTCACGACCCGATAAACTGCCCATGGAGCATCGATGTTCGCCTTGGTGTACGCATCCACGAACATCGCCGCGACCTTTCCGAAATCGGCGTCGTGTCCCGGACGCATCCTGAACGTGCTGACGTCCATATAGCGCGCCTTCGAAAGGTCCAACTTGGGACGATAGCTGAGGTCGGGAACGTATTCCGCGATCACGGCTCTTGTATCCGAAAGGTATTCGCCGTCGCCGGCGCTCAGCTTGTGAAGCGCGGCTGTCAGCGTGGCGTTGGCGTCGGCTCTCTCGTTGTCTTTTTGCATCGCGTCCCACGACTCATAGCCGACGAGGTACCACGCCTCATTTGGTCCCGACATCGAGGTCATGCCCAGGTACGGCGTCGGATAGTTCGCCTTCTTGTACGCAGCGGGCCAGCCCTTCTCCCATTCGGCGTGGGCGGGCCCCCTGCCAGGCTTGACCATCTCGCGAAAGATGGTGAGAACCTTGGGTGGGTCCTGCGGTCCGCCGGGCCCCATCTGGGCTTGCGAAACAATCGGTGCGGCGACGACAAATGCGAGTGCACTGCAGATGAGAATTCGCTTCATAGAGGCCCTCGTTGTTCCCTTTCGACTGGCGGGTGGAGGCGTGCGGGGATCGGGCCCGGCGCCAAGCCAGCGGCGATAAGCTACGGGAGCCGTTGTCCGCCGCAAGCAGTGAGGCCTGCCTTGTTGTCGCGGTCTACTCCAGCTCGACCAGAATCGTGCCTTTTTCCGCCGCGGTGCCGACTTCCGCGTGCACCGCCTTCACCCGTCCGCCCACCGTCGCCCGAAGCTCGTTCTCCATCTTCATCGCTTCCATCACGACGGCTCCGTGGCCAGCTGCGATCACGTCGCCCACAGCCACGTTTACCCGAACGACAAGACCCGGCATGGGAGCGATTATCGGCGCTGGCCCCGATGGTTTCGCAACGGCGGCGGAAATGTCGCGGATCGCGCGCGCGCGCTCATCGAGTGCTTCAGCCTCGAAACGATGGCCACCCACCGAGAGAGTGTAGCAGCCCCTTCCGCCGGCGCGTCGCACTACCACTCGATGTACCTCGTCGCCAATTGTGACGAGACGTATAGGAGTGCCTTCGATCGGAGCGAGGTGAACCGGAATCTCGAGCTCTCCGAGCTTAGCCATAGGACCGTTGAGCTCCACCTCGTGACGGTCGCCATTCAGGTCGACGATGTACTTCACGCCGCGTCGCCCGGGACCAACTCGCACACGGTCTCGACATGCGAGGTCTGGGGGAACATGTCGAAAGCAACGAGCGACTCAACTCGGTATCCGGGAAGTCGCGAGATGTCGCGCGCCAGCGTCGCCGGGTTGCAGCTCACGTAAATCACCAGCCCGGGAGACGGAGAGCTCTGCTCGAGAATCTCGGCGACGCGCGCGTCCACTCCGGCGCGAGGAGGATTCAGGATCACGGCGTCAGCGGGGAGCGCCGACGGTAGCGCGTCCTCCACTCTTGCACGAATCGACTTCGATCCCTCGGGCAGACGGGCGGCGCACCACTCAGCCGCATCTGCGTCGAGCTCGATCGCAGTAACGCTGGCGCCAAGCTGCGCGAGAGCGACCGCGGTGTCCCCAGAACCGGAGTAGGCGTCCACAATCGTTCGCGCCGCGCGCTTCGAGACCAGACTCATGACGTACGCGCGCAGAGTGGCGGCGACCGCCTCATTGACCTGGGAGAACGATGCCGCTGGTGTTCGTCCTCCGCGGCGTGGGCGGCGGTCGTAAAGCAATTTGCGGGCGCCTTCATCGTTCTCCCACCAGAGCGCGGCCAGTGTCGGCACTGCCTCGAAAAGCTCGGCTGCGCGCGGGAAGCGCATTGCGCCGATCAGCGTGAATACCGGACCTTCGGGGGTGATTCGCACGCTTCCCCGTAACGGCTGCGATCCCGGAAACAAGGCGGAATACGCGAGGATGTCTCGCCACGCTGCAACGACTCGCCGGTCGGAGATCGGGCAGTCGCTGAGCGCGAAAATCCGCGACGGGTCGTCGTACTTGTGCAGACCTGCGACCCACTGTCCGCCCGGCGTTCGCTTCATCGCCAGTGTCAGCTTGGTGCGATACCGCCACTCCTCGGGGCTTGGCCGGATTTCCGGGTTGCCGATGTCACGTTTTCCGATCCGCTGTATCGCGTCGTGAATTATCCGCTGCTTAGCCCTGAGCTGCGCCTCGTATGTGATATGCTGGATCTGGCATCCTCCGCACCGGTCGCGCGTGTAGTGCGGGCAGGCCGGATCTATGCGATCCGGCGACGGGCGTGCGATTGTCCTCAACGATCCTCGCGCGAAGTTTCCCTTCCCCGCGATTCTCGCGGTTACAAGATCACCCGGCGCGGTGCGCGGGACAAAGATCACGAGCCCGTTACTGCGGCCGACGCCGTCTCCTCCGGCGGCGATGGACTCGATCTCGACTGTGACCATCTGCGCCATTAACGCAGAGCCTCGAGCCGTGCCGCCTGCTTCCATCCACCCGTTCCGCCGGGGGCACACTCATTATATAGGACGGCACCCGGCGCGCCCGCGCCCAGTGATCTTCCCCACCCTGACGTACCCGACCCGCCCGTCGGTGGCGGATTTCCGGCGACCGGACGTCCGCCGCGGTCACGCTCAGCAAGCAAGGCCGCAGTGATTGTCGCTGTGAGGAGTGTGTCCTCCGGAGGTCTGACATTGATGAGTGACTGGAGCCGACGCTCGAGCCACTGAACGTCGATCTCTCCGCGGCGGAACTCGCCGTCCTCCATCAGTCGCAGATGGAAGTCGCGTGATGTCTCGATTCCGTCGATCGTAAGCTCGATCAGCGCGCGATGCATCCGCTCGATTGCAAGCTCGCGCGTCGCCGCCCACACGATCAGCTTGGCCAGCAGTGGATCGTAGTTGAGTCCGATCTCGCTTCCCGTTTCGATTCCACCATCCCAGCGGATTCCCGGCCCGCTCGGGATGTGCAGGTAGTCGATGCGCCCCGTGGACGGGAGGAATCCATTGTACGTGTCTTCGCTGGTGATGCGACACTCCATCGCCCACCCGCGGGGCTTGATTTCTGTATGGACGAAGGGTAGCCGCTCGCCGGCAGCGATTCGAAGCTGCCATTGCACGAGGTCGATGCCCGTCACGAACTCCGTCACCGGGTGCTCCACCTGGAGCCGCGCATTCATCTCCAGGAAATAGAAATCATCGTTCTGGTCGAGCAGGAACTCGCAGGTTCCCGCGTTGACGTAGCCAGCCGCGCGGACGAGGCGCACTGCCGCTTCACCCATCGCGAGCCTCAGGTGAGAGGACACCGCAACGCTCGGCGATTCCTCCACCATCTTCTGGTGGCGCCGCTGCACCGAGCACTCGCGCTCGCCCAGCGAGACGATGTTGCCGTGCTTGTCGGCGAGCACCTGGATCTCGATGTGACGCGGCCGCTCGATGAACTTCTCGATGTAGATCGCGTCGTCGCCGAAAGCGTTCTTCGCCTCGCGCTGCGCGGCGCCGAGCGAGGACTCGAGCTCCGATGCGTCGCGAACGACGCGCATCCCCTTCCCGCCTCCGCCTGCCGCTGCCTTGAGAAGAATTGGGAAACCGAAGTCGGCCGCGATCTCGCGAGCGGAATCGAGACCGGTGAGCACTTCAGTTGTCCCCGGAACGACCGGTACGTCGTGTCGGACAGCGAGTGACCGCGCCGCGGTCTTGCTTCCCAATGCCGCGATCGCCTCAGGTGGCGGCCCGATGAAGGTCAGGCCAGCATCGCGCACGGCGCGGGCGAACCACTCGCGCTCGGAGAGAAATCCGTAACCGGGATGAATTGCCTGAGCGCGATGCTCCTTCGCCACTTCGATGATGCGGTCGCCGAGCAGGTAGCTCTGACTCGAGGGAGGCGGGCCGATGTTGACCGCTTCGTCCGCTTCGCCGACGTGCGGTGCCGCGACGTCGGCGTCACTGTAGACAGCGAGACTCCTCACACCCAGCTCGCGACAGGCGCGGATCACGCGGAGCGCGATCTCGCCGCGGTTGGCGATCAGAACCTTTGAGAACATTTATGCGATCAGATGGATCGATGGCGACGCTTACAGCGGAATGTTGCCGTGCTTCTTGGGCGGATTCCTGTCGCGCTTTCCCTGCAGCGTTGACAGCGCTTCGATCAGCCTTGGCCTCGTGTCGCGAGGATCGATGATGTCGTCGAGATATCCTCGGCCCGCCGCGATGTATGGATGCGCGAACTTGTCGCGGTACTCCTGGATCTTGTCGTCGGTCGCCTTCGCCGGATCATCGCTTGCGGCGATGTCCTTCCGAAAAAGAATCTCGACCGCCCCTTTGGGGCCCATCACAGCTATCTCCGCCGTTGGCCACGCGACGTTGAAGTCGCCCCGGATGTGCTTCGAGCTCATCACGTCGTATG
>JAHFCS010000088.1 GCA_023249395.1 Gemmatimonadota bacterium | reverse complement strand
GATGAAGACCGGAGAGGCGGCTACCGCGGTTGCCGAGCGCAGCGACGTGACAGCGGTGCCGGCGATGGGAGTAATCGCGGAAGCGATGCTGGCGTTTGTCGTGGCGCAGGCGATGATCGAAAAGTTCGGCGGTGATTCACTCGGCGAGATGCGCCGCAATTTCGACGGCTACGTCGAGCAGATCGCCTCCCGGCGTGGCCAGTAGCGGGCGTTGACGCCGGAAGCAGCATTCGTTCGGAGCCCGAACATCATCCTCGTCGGGCTCCCGGGAGTCGGAAAGACGTCAGTAGGACGCGGCGCGGCGCGGCTTCTGAACCGGCCGTTCATCGACTTCGATACAGAGATCGAGCACCGGGAACATGCCTCGGTGGCCGAGATCTTCGCGCGGCGCGGAGAGGCGTACTTCCGGTCGCTGGAGGCCGACCTGACCCGCGAGCTTGCCGCCAGCAGGGGAATGGTTATGGCGCCGGGGGGAGGATGGGTGTCCAACCTGGATGCGATGGCACTTTTGCGTTCTACGGGGCGTATGATATACCTTAGAGCGGATCCCCTGGCGGTTCTTGCCAGGATGGCTGCCGGAAGGGCTCGGCGCCCGCTCCTGGAAGGGCCTGAGCCGCTGCGGACGCTGATGGGATTATATGAGTCTCGGCGGCCCCTCTATGAGACCGCTGACCTCGTATTGGATACCGAAGTTATTGGCAAGACAGAAGTTATCGAACAGGTGCGGCAATACGCTCTGTCCCTGGGACAAGAGGATTAGCCCAAGCTTGCTGACCATATACCGCAGGAATAGGTTACGCGAATGGATGACCGTTTGGCCGTACCAATGACGTTCAGAGTGATGGGACCCCACGAAAGGGGCAGATTCGCCCCCGAGGCTTGGGGACACCTGCTTTCGCTCAGTGGATCGGGAGCAATCAACCCGGTCGAGCTGGAGCATATCATAGAGCGGGCGCTCCTCCAGATAGACGGGCGCATTGCGCTCGAGGACCTTCGCGGGATGCTCGAGGGATCAGGCCTCGAGGATACCGGCGCGCCCGGCGACAACCAGACGGTCCACTAGGACAGGATCAATGGCAACCGTCAGGAAAGGCGCCAGAAAGGGCGCAAAGAAGCGCGCATCTGTGAGCGCGAAATCGCGGAAGATCGCGGCCGTGGTCGACGAGGGAACTCCTTACGAACCCGGAACTACGACGCTCGTCGTAGTCGAATCGCCCGCGAAGGCAAAGACAATCGGCAAGTATCTCGGGCGCGGCTATCGGGTACGGGCGACGATCGGCCACATCCGCGATCTTCCCGAAAAGAAAATCGGCATCGACATCGAGAACGGTTTCGAGCCCGAGTACGTCACGATCCCGGGAAAGGAAAAAACTCTCGCCGACCTGAAGAACGCCGCCAAGGATTCGCGCGAGATCCTGCTGGCGACAGATCCTGACCGCGAGGGCGAGGCGATCGCGTGGCATGTCGCCGGCCAAATCCGGCGCAAGAACGGAGCGCCGATCCGGCGCGTTCTGTTTCATGAGATCACGCGCGAAGCAGTGCAGACTGCAATCGCGCATGCTGGTGAGATCGACGAGCGCAAGGTTGACGCGCAGCAGGCGCGGCGTGTTCTCGATCGCCTCGTCGGCTACAAGGCGAGCCCGGTTCTCTGGAAGACTGTAAAGAAGGGCATCTCAGCGGGTCGTGTGCAGACGGTGGCACTCAGACTGCTAGTCGAGCGCGAGCGCGAGATCAAGGCGTTCAAGGCCGTAGAGTACTGGACCGTCGAAGCGCTGATGGAGAAGGGGGGACAGGAGTTCGTCGCGAAACTCCATCACGTCGATTCGAAGAAGCCTGTCATTCCCAACGAGGCAGCGGCGAAGAAAATTCTCTCCAATCTCGAGTCGCGGAAGCACTTCGACGTCACGGAGGTAAAGCGACGCGAGCGCCGCAAGAATGCTGCGCCCCCGTTCACCACCAGTACGCTCCAGCAGGAAGCGGCAAAGAAGCTGAGCTTTGGCTCGAAGCGAACGATGCGGCTCGCGCAGAATCTCTACGAGGGCGTCGAGCTTGGGCCTGAAGGCGCGGTCGGCCTCATCACCTACATGCGTACCGATTCGACGCGTGTCTCGGAAGTCTCGGCGACGCAGGCGCGCGATTACGTAAAATTGCTCTTCGGACAGGAATTCGTCTCGACGAACATCCAGCTCTACGGCGATGGCAAATCGAAGAACGCCCAGGAAGCGCACGAAGCGATACGACCGACCGATCCCACCCGCCGACCCGAGCACATCCAGCGATATCTCTCTGCCGATCAGTTCAAGCTTTATCAGCTGATCTGGCAGCGGTTCATCGCGTCGCAGATGGCGCCGGCTGTGTTCGACACCACGACTGTGGATTTCGACCTCTCGGTCACGACCAAGAGGGCGCCGAAGCCGCTTCCCTATCTTTTCCGCTCCACCGGCAGCGTGATGAAGTTCCAGGGCTATCTCGCTCTCTATCGCGAAGCGCGCGAAGAGGGAGACGGCCACGGACGCGCGCTCGAGGACGAGCAGGCCCTGCCTTCGGTGGATGTCGGCGAAAGCGTTCCCGTGAAGGCGATAATGCCGTCACAGCATTTCACCGAGCCGCCGCCGCGCTACTCCGAAGCCAGTCTCGTCAAGGAGCTCGAGCGTCTGGGCATCGGGAGGCCGTCCACCTATGCGTCGATCATCTCGACGCTCGTTGACAGGCGGTATGCGCAGCTCGAGCAGCGGCGCTTCTTTCCCACCGAGCTCGGCGACCAGGTCGAGCGCGTGATGGTGAAGAGCTTCCCCGACATCTTCAACGTGAGGTTCACCTCCAGCATGGAGAGCGACCTCGACCGGATCGAAGAAGGAGATGTCAACTGGCGGAGAATGCTCAAGGATTTCTACGGGCCGTTCGCGACCTCGCTGAAGGATGCGAACATGGAGGAGCTGATCGCCGAGGCGCACGATCTCTCGGCTCTCGAGACCGAGCGCTGTCCGACGTGCGGCGGTAAGCTCGTCGCGCGCGGTGGATTCTTCGGACCGTTCGTCGCATGCGAGAATCATCCCAAAACGTGCAAGTACACCCGTCCTCTGAGAGGCGAGCGCAAACCCGCCGAGCTGACCGACCAGATCTGCCACTAGTGCGGCGCGCCGATGGTGATTCGCCACGGGCGATCGGGTGAGTTCCTCGGTTGCAGCCGCTTTCCAAAGTGTCGCGGCACGCGCTCGATGCCCACAGGTGTGAAGTGTCCAAAGGACGGCGGCGACATCGCCATCCGCAGATCGAAGAAGCGCGGCAAGGCATTCTACGGCTGCTCGAATTATCCGGCGTGCGACTTCGTAATCTGGGACAAGCCGGTCGCTGAGGTCTGTCCCGAATGTGGATACGTTGGCGCGGAGATGAAATCCAACAAGACTCGGGGCGAGTATCGCAGGTGCATCAAGTGCGCGAACGAGTGGGATGCGCCCGAGATGCAGCCCGAGGCGGTTGCCGTCTGAGCAGCAGGCGCGTGTGATTCACGTCGTCGGCGGCGGACTCGCCGGCTCGGAAGCCGCGTGGCAGCTCGCCGAGCGCGGACATCGAGTGGTGATCCACGAAATGCGTCCCGTGCGCACCACCGCTGCGCATCAGACCGACCGCCTCGCCGAGCTCGTTTGCTCCAACACGTTCAAGAGCACTGAGACATCCAATGCGCACGGCCTCCTCAAGGCCGAGATGCGGGTGCTCGGCTCGATGATCCTGGAATGCGCCGACGAAGCGCGTGTCCCGGCCGGAAGTGCGCTGGCGGTGGATCGCGATGCTTTCGCCTCCGCAGTTACCGCACGAGTCATGTCGCATCCGAACATCGATGTGACTCGCGAAGAGATCGTTGCTCTCGAGCCGTATTCGATCATCGCCACCGGCCCGCTGACTTCAGACGCCCTCGCCGCGGCGATCAGCGAGCGGCTGGGTGTCGGGGCGCTGGCATTCTACGATGCGATCGCGCCCATCGTGTCGCGCGAATCGATCGACGAGTCGATTGCCTTCTCTGCCTCGCGATACGGGCGCGAGACAATGGAAGGTGAGGGCGACGAGGGCGCATACCTCAACTGCCCGATGACGCGCGAGGAGTACGAGGCGTTCATCTCGGCACTCACGAGCGCGGACCAGTTTCACGGACATGAGTTCGACGAGGCGCCGTACTTCGAGGGTTGCATGCCGGTCGAGGTCTCGGCCAATCGTGGCGGCGAGACGCTCCGGTTCGGTCCCATGAAGCCGGTTGGCCTTCGCGACCCACGATCGGGGCGTCAGCCTCACGCGGTCGTTCAGCTGAGGCGCGAAGATCGGCACGGACGAATGTGGAATCTCGTGGGTTTCCAGACGCGGCTGAGGATCCCGGAGCAGCAGCGTGTCTTCAGAATGATCCCCGGTCTCGCCAACGCTGAATTCCTCCGGTACGGCTCCATACATCGCAACTCGTACGTGAATTCGCCGGCTGCGCTCAGCCCCTATCTCTCGGCTCGCGACGATCCGACGATCCTTTTCGCCGGCCAGATCACGGGGGTCGAGGGATACACCGAGAGCTCGGCGACCGGCCTACTCGCGGGGATCAATCTCTCACGTATTCTCGCCGGACAGAGCCCGGAGATTCCCCCGCCGGTGACGATGCTCGGCGCATTGTATCGCTACATGCGCGAAGCCGACCCCGCTCACTTCCAGCCGATGAACGCGAACTTCGGCCTCGTGGACGATCTGCCGGAGGTAATCCGCGACAAGAAGCGGAAGCGGGAGATGATCGCCGCCCGCGCTCTCGCCTCGATGGCGGAGTGGAGCCAACAGATGGCGGCATTGTTCGCAGCGACCAATCAGAGTGATGTCCGCGTCGCCGCAGGTAGCTGACTTCCTTCTCCACCTCGAGAAGGAGCGGGACGTGTCCGCGCACACTCTCAAGGCCTACACGCGCGACCTTGCTGAATTCGTCGACTTCCTCGGTAGCTATTACGGCGAGAACAAGTGGAGCTGGGCGGGCATCGACCGCCTCGCAATTCGCGGATTTCTCGCGCACCTGACGCGGAGAAAGCTTTCCAAGCGCAGCATCGCGCGATCTCTGTCGGCGGTTCGCAGCTTCTACTCGTACATGCATCGCAACGAGATCGTCGAGGCCAATCCCGCTCGCGGCATCAACAGTCCAAAGCTGGAGCGATACCTGCCCGGCTATCTCGATCGCGCCCAGGTCGAGCTGCTCTTCCAGAGCTCCGAGCTCAAGGCCCAGGAAGGACGCTTCACCGATGTGCGGAACAACGCGATCCTCGAGCTTTTCTATTCCACTGGGATGCGGCTGTCCGAGCTCCGCGGCATCAACCGCGCCGACATCGATCTCTTGTCGCAGCAGGTGAAGGTGCGGGGGAAGGGAAGAAAGGAGCGCATAATTCCCGTCGGCGATCACGCGCAGCTCGCGCTCCGCAACTACGAGTTGAAGCGCGACGACCTTGTACGTAACACGCTTCCCAAGGCCGACCGAAGCGCGTTTTTCCTTAGCAGCCGCGGAAAGCGGATGTCTGTCCGCGCGATTCAGAATGCCGTGACGGGCTTCCTCGACAGCATCGACGAGGACTCGGGTCTCTCGACTCACTCGCTGCGCCACAGCTTCGCCACACACCTGCTCGACGCCGGTGCCGATCTGCGCGCCGTCCAGGAGCTACTCGGCCACGCCTCGATCTCGACCACTCAGATCTACACCCACACCAGCGTGGAGCGACTGAAGGAAGTGTATCAGAAGGCCCATCCGCGGGCGTAAAGCGCTCGCAATCCTGCGCCCTCCCGACCATAATTTTCAGCGTGAGACAGGGCCTCCGAGCGTAGCATGGCGACTGCGCGAACCCACCATCCGATCGTTCGCATCACCCACTGGGTGAACGCGATCGCGCTGACGATCATGGTCGGCAGCGGACTTCGGATCTTCAACGCCTATCCGGCCTTCGCCCGTCGCGGCGAGACATTCTGCTGCTATCCCTTCGAGCACAAGGCGATTCCGAGAATCTTCACCTTCGGTGGCTGGCTCGCCGGGGCTCGCAACTGGCACTTCGCAATGATGTGGGTGCTCTTCGTGAACGGTCTCGTCTATCTGACCTTCATCTATCTCCACGGCGAATGGCGGGACGTTGTCCCGCGGAAATCATTTCCGCGCGATGCCTGGGCGATGATGAGCTACTACCTGTTCATAAGAAAGCGGCACCCGGTGCAGGGGAAATACAACGCGCTGCAGCGCGGCACCTATTTCATCCTGCCAGTCATCGGCGCCGTTGCTGTAATTAGCGGAATCGCCATCTGGAAGCCGGTGCAGCTCCAGTGGCTCGCCGATCTCATGGGCGGCTACGTTTGGGCGCGCTACTGGCATTTTCTCTCGATGGTCGTCCTGGTCGCGCTGAGCGCGATCCACATCTTCATGGTATTCGCCGTCGATCCGCAGGCCCTCAAGTCGATCACCATCGGCGGCTACGACGAGAGCAAGTCCCCCGAGGCGCGCAACGCCCGTCCGTTCTATCACCTCTTTGCGCGATCGCGCCCGAAGGACGATCTGCATCCCTCGCTTGCTCCGACGGAAGCATTTCAGATCCCGCCGCGGCCTCCGACCGACACTGACACAGGAGAGAAGTCATGAGCCTCGACCGCCGCGGATTTCTGATTGTCAGCGGCTCGACGCTGTCGTCAGCGCTCATCGCAGCCTGCGATTCGCGCGGACCCCAAGGTGCCGAGCGGCTTCTCCGCTACGCCGAGCGAAAGAACGAAGTCGTCGAGCGCGCGCTCTTCCGTCACACTGCGATGGACGCGCCGATTGCAGGCTCGCGCCTCGCCGGCAGCGCACTTCCCAGCTACTTCATCGCGAAGACGGTCCCCGTCTGGGACGAGTCGCAACGCGGCCCGTGGACTCTCGAGGTCTCGGGCATGGTGGACAGGCCGCTGAAGCTCACCCTCGATGAGCTTCAAAAGCTGCCGCGGACGACCGAGCGCGTGAATCACTACTGCGTCGAGGGCTGGACCGCGGTCGAAGAATGGACTGGCTGCCGCGTGCGGGAGCTGGCTCGCCTTGCGGGCATCCAGCGCGGTGCGCGGTACGTGGACTTTCAGTCATTCGACGACGATTACCACGAGAGCTGGGACATCGAGAGCGCGATGCATTCGCAGACGGTGATCGCCTACGGCCTGGACGGCCGGATGCTCGGCCCGCCACACGGCGCGCCGGCCCGCGTCTTCTCTCCGGTGAAGCTCGGCTACAAGAACACCAAGTATCTCACGAGGATCGCTTTTCTCCCGGATCGCAACGGCGGATACTGGAGCGACCAGGGCTACGAGTGGTACGGCGGGGTGTGACTAGCGGATTCGCATTTTTTCCGACGATGCCTTGTCGGCCGGAGGAACGGCATCGGGACCCGTCGCGCGGCGACTCGCTCCGCGAAACAGCAATAGCTCCCTCAGGAACTGGCGATTCAGCGAGGCGCCGGCGATGAGTAGCGCGACTCCCGCAAACACGGCAATGTTTCCCCATCGCCAGCTGTCCCGTCCCATCAACGCTGCGCCCATGCTTGCGGTCCCGAAAGCGACCAGGAGCTCTCCACCGCGATTGAGCTCGGCCCGCTGCCGCCGCCGGCGCTCCTTGAAAGGGCGCCTGTCTTCCGGGCTCATCGCGTCGTAGGCTATCGCCAGCGCGAT
>JAHFCS010000087.1 GCA_023249395.1 Gemmatimonadota bacterium | reverse complement strand
CTGATCCAAACGCTGTGATGGCGAGCAGATCACCACGCTCGAGTCTTCCCGCACGGACACACTCGTCGAGCGCGATCGGAATTGTAGCGGCGGTGGTGTTGCCGAGTCGGTCGATGTTGTTGTAGACCTGGTCGTCGCGAAGGCCAAGGTTCCGCTGAACCACCTCGGAGATTCTGAGATTGGCCTGATGCGGAATCAGGAGCTTCAGGTCGGCGGGTTTCAGTCCCACCTTACCGAGCACGGCCCGCACTGATTCCGGCATTCGGGACGTCGCATGACGGAAGACTTCCTTTCCATCCATCTCGGCAAAGACCTTGCTGTCGAGATGCGCCGCCTGATTCCGCGGGTTGTAGACAGAGCCGGGAGAGTCCACCCACAGCTTCTCGGCGAACGTTCCGTCGGAGTGGAGGTCCCACGCCAGGACGGCAGAGCCGGAAGAATCGTCGTTGCGCTGAACGACCACGGCTCCCGCGCCGTCGGCGAAGATCACCGCGGTGTTTCGGCCGCGGGTGCTGACATCCATTCCAGTGCTCTGCACCTCCGCGCCGACAACGAGGACCATCTGGAACGCGCCGGAGCGCACATAAGCGTCGGCGACCGAGAGGGCGTAAATGAAACCCGAGCACTGAGTGCGGATGTCAATTGCCGGGATCTGCCCAAACGCGAGCTCGCGCTGCAACAGCACGCCGTTGCCGGGAGCGAAATGATCGGGCGAGCACGTGGCGTAAATGATCGCGTCTATCGCCTCGGGTCCAACCTCTGCCGCGGCCAGCGCCCGTTCCGTGGCCAGCTTCGAAAGTCCAACACCGCTCTCGCCTTCGGTAATCCAATGCCTCTCGCGGATTCCGGTGCGCTGGATGATCCACTCGTCGGACGTATCGAACATCCGCGCGAGGTCGGCGTTGGTGACGACGCGATCGGGGACAGCGTGACCGGTGCCGATTATTCGAATGCCACTCATGTCGATCGTTACTCGCCGGCCGAGCCGCCTGATGCCGGCTGCTTCGTCCACCGCCGCACCGCAAGGAAGACGACACCAAGTCCTCCGAGCACGACCACGGCGGGGAGCGCGTAGACGAGAAGATTGACGCCTCGCGGCTTAGGCTCGAGCAGAATCCATTCGCCGTATTTCGAGACGAAGTACGCCGTCACCTGGTCAGGAGTCCGCCCGGCGCGAAGCTGGTCACGAACGACGCCGCGCATCTGGAGGGCGAGCTCGGAGGGTGAGTCCTGGATCGAAACTCCCTGGCATACTGGGCAGCGGAGCTGCGAAGCGATCGCACTCGTTTGCGCTTCGAGCGCCGAATCACCGGTCAGCGCGGGTTGCGCCCGCGACATGTCAGAAGGCGCTTGCGCCTCGAGTGCAAAACCGCCGAGACACAGAACGAGCGCGGACGCAACGAGCGCCGTTCGTATCACAGTCCGCGTCCAGCCCGCTTCGACGAGGTGGATGCGGCCAACAGCGAGTCCACTATGCTCGTGAGCCCCGCTTCCGTCACCGGTCCGGTCTGCTTGTACGCAACGCGACCGTCGGCATCGAGAAAGAAAGTCTCGGGCACACCATACAGGCCGTAGTCGATTGCAGTGCGCGCGGATGGATCGTTCACCGATGGATAGCTCTGTCCCCCCATCCTCGCGATCCACGCAATACCGGCGGAGGGCACGTCGTTGTACAGCACACCGAGGAAGTGGACGGGGCGTCCCGCGTAACGCTTCGCCGTTTCGGTGAGAATGGCATGCTCGTCTCCGCAGGCGAGACACCATGAAGCCCAGAAGTTGAGCACGACCACTTGTCCGCGAAGATCGGCGAGACGAACCGTATCGCCGATTGGGCGCGCGAGCGGCGGTTGCCCCGGGGCGAATACCTCGAGTGCGAACGTCGGCGCGTCGTGGCCTGGAAGAGGGGAGGCGATCGAATTCGGGTCCCGGGTGAATCCCCACGCGAAAAGAGCGATGAGTGGCGCGGCAATGAGCGCCGCAATGAACGCCCGGTTCCAGTTCACGCTTCCACCTTGACCGGAATAGCGCTTATTGGCGGGCCGACGGGAGCTGCTGGAGCGAACGCGGCAGCCTGGCTCGGCCGTCGCTGGGGAAGAATCGAAATGAGTGCGCCGAGAACGACAATTCCGCCGCCGAACCAGATCCACGGCGTCAGTGGCTCGACGATCAACTTCACTGTCGCGTTTGCGCCGCGGGGCTCGAACGCCATCAGGTTCGCGTACAGGTCGCCCGTAATCGTACTGCGCACGTCCGGCGTCGGCACCGGCGCCTCCGATGTCGGATAGAAATTCATCCGCGGCTCGAGAAACCCGACGACGCCGCCGTCCTTTACCACTGCGAGCGTGGCGCCGATCACCGAGCGCTGAATTTCCTCGCGTCCCCAGACTCCCTCGAGTCGAACGGTTCTTCCGCTGACACTGAGAGATTCACCAGGCTTCAGCGTCGCCGTTCGCTCGGTGCGGAGCGAGGACGATGCGGCGACTCCGAGGGCGACAAGGAATACGCCCATGTGCGCTACGTAGCCGCCGTACCGGCGGCGATTTCCACCCACAAGCCGTATGAACGCGGTCGGCCAGCTCTCGCCGTGCGCGCTACGCCGAGCGCGCGTGCCGATCGAGTACTCGCGCAGGTTCGCGAGCGCGGAATAGCCGACGAAGCAGAAGGCAAGAACCCCGTAAACGTTATGCACGCCGGCGATCAGCGCTCCGACGGTGAAAAGCAGCGCCCCGATCAGAGGAGGAATGAGCTTGGCCCGAAGTTCCTTTGTCGTCGCGCTTCGCCAAGGGAGCGCAGGACCGACACCCATGAGGAAGAGCAGCGCGACAATCATCGGCAGCGTCATCCTGTTGAAGAACGGCTCCCCGACGCTGACCTTCACGCCTCTCACCGCTTCGGCAACCAATGGATAAAGCGTTCCCACCAGGACAGTGAACATGAACGCCGTTAGGAACAGGTTGTTCAGGAGGAGCACAGTCTCGCGCGACGCCGGAGAATCGAAGCGGCCGACAGTTCGCAGTTTCTCCGAGTTGCCCCATACCATCGCCATCGTGCAAACGAGAACGAGAGTTATGAATCCGAGGAAGTAGAAGCCGATCGGCCCGGTGGTGAACGCGTGCACGGAAGAGAGAATTCCCGATCGCGTGAGGAACGTCCCGAGGATCGTGAGGATGAAAGTCCCCACCACCAGGTTGAGGTTCCACAGCCGCAGCATTCCGTGGCGCTGCTGTACCATCACCGAGTGGAGATAGGCAGTGGCGGTGAGCCATGGCAGGAACGAGGCGTTCTCGACGGGATCCCACGCCCAGTAGCCACCCCACCCGAGGACTTCGTACGACCACCACATGCCGGCGATGATCGCGGCGGAGAGTAATCCCCACGATGCAAGGGTCCACCGTCGTGTGATGCGAGTCCAATCGTCGGACGTCACCTCACCGGAAAGCATCGCGCCAACGGCGAATGCGAACGGCACCGACATCCCGACGTAGCCGAGGTAGAGAAGCGGAGGGTGGACGGCCATCAGGATGTGATTCTGCAGCAGCGGATTCGGGCCGGGGCCATCGGCCGGCACGGGAGAAACGGGCAGGAACGGGTTGGCCGGACCTACGAGCAAGACCAGAAAGAAGAGGGAGATTCCGAGGAATGCGGCGGCGGCATAGGGCACGAGATTGCCCTCGCGCTGCCGGTTGATCCATACGGCGGCGCTCGAGTAGAGCGCCAGCACCCATGCCCAGAAGAGGATCGATCCCTCGAGCGCACCCCATAGCGAGATGACAGTATAGAAGAGCGGTGTTTCGCGGCTGCCGACCTGCGCCACGTATGACACGGAGAAGTCGTGCGTTACGAGAGCATAGACCATCGACAGCGTGGCGATCGTCACGAGAAGGAAATTCGTGTAGACGGCCCCGTAGGCGATCTCGATCCAGTCGCGGCGCCCGCGGCGGATCCCGAGCGGACCTATTACGAGTCCGAAGAGAATTACCGCGAGTGAGACGAGAAGCGCGTTGTGCGCGAAGAAACCCGTCACGGACCGCTCCCGTCGAGGAGAGTCTTGTACATCTCGCCGGGGCGCTGCCCGGGTTTGGGCGGACGGTATTCGTTCGAGTGCTTGACCATGAGGCTTGTTGCCTGAAAAACTCCGTTATGTCCGTAACGTCCCTCGACAACGACGCCCATCCCGTCGCGGAACATCTGCGGCGGGGCGCCGCTCGTGTGAACGGGGATCTGCCCAGTGCCGTCGGTGACGACGAACTGAAGATCGAGGGCCTTCTCGTTCCATGTCACCGACGCCGGCTTCACCTGTCCGCCTAATCGAACTGGCACGTCATACCCGGCGGCCCCTTTGGCGAGCAGCTCCTTGGGTGTGAGGAAGAACACGATGTTCTTGTCGATGCCACCGTAAAGCAGCCACGCGAAGGTCGCAATGAGAACTCCCGCCGCGACGAATGCCCACCGGCGCCGCGTCATCGATCTCCCGCCCGTGTTTCTGCCATTGCGGTGTCGTACGCTGACTCCGCGCGTCGGCGACCGCGGTGCAGGCGCACCAAGTAGCCGAGGATCACGGCCCAGGTCAGGCTGTATGCCGCGATGACGAACGTCCAGTTCCGCGTCATTCCTGTTGTCCCCCTAGCGCAACCGCCTCGGCAGCGTGCTCGGTGGCGCGCTGCAAGGAAGCGATCACGTAACGCTGATGAATGAAATAGATCATAATGAAGAGGAACGCGAACGCATTGGCGCGCAACCCCAGCACGTAAGCCGGATCCATGGTGTTCGGATTTGACTGGATCTGGTGAAGCGTACGCCACCACCTCACCGACATGTACACTATCGGGACGTTAATCGCTCCGAGAGCGCCCACGACGGCGCTCCACTGCGCGCGGCGCTGTGCGTCATCGACGAATTCGCGTAGCGCAAGGTATCCTACAAAGATAAGGAAGAGCACCAGAGTTGAAGTCAGCCGTGCATCCCACGTCCACCACACCCCCCAGGCAGGCCTTCCCCAGATCATGCCGAGCAGCAGGGTCAGACCGTTGAAGGTGGCTCCGACTTCGGCCGCAGCGGCGGCAAGAAGGTCATCCTTCTCGCGTCCCTTCCATAAGTAACGCGCGCTGAAAGCGAGGACGACGAAGAAGGAGAGGAAGGTGATCCAGGCGGCAGGCACATGGACGTACAGGATCTTCTCGAGGTCTCCCATGTCCCTGTCGGGCGGCGACGTGAGGATCGCCAGAGTCTGCGTGAAGATGAGGAACGCGAATGCGAATACGCCGAACCACCGCCAGGCGCCGGGACGCGGTACGACCATCGAGCGGGAAGTTGTGGACGGGGATGTCATCAGACCTCGATCACGTGTTCGAAAGCGAAGAGTGCGGCAACGAGGAAAATCACGTCGTATCCGAGCAGGAGTCGAATCCAGGCGCTCGCTTCGTGCATCAAGTCCCCGCCGAGAAGCGCTTTGGACGCGGACATCGCAGCGAGGAGGACCGGTACGAGCATCGGAAAAAGAAGAAGTGGCAGCAGTACTTCCCGCGCCCGCGTGCGGCTCGCCATCGCCGCGTAGAAAGTGCCGAGCGTCACCAATCCTACAATGCCGAGAAGGAGCGTCACGAGAAGCATCGGCCAGGCGGACGGGATGTGAATCTGGAAGAGAACAATTCCCGCTGCCACGACGATCGCCAGCATCAGGCTGACGAAGATGAGATTCGAAATCAATTTGCCGGCATAGATCGTCCACCTCGCGCCAGGGTACTGGAGGAGCTCGTCGAGAGCGCCACTCTCGAGCTCCACCTGGTACGAACGGTTGAAGGCGAGCACGCCGGCGAAAAGAATTGCGAGCCAGAGCGCTCCTGCCGCGGCATCGCGGAGCGCCTGGGCGTCGGGTCCAAACGCGAAGCCGAAGAGGACAAGCATCGTCACGCCGAGCGCCGCCACGCTGTTGAAGCCGGCCTTCGAGCGCCGCTCCGTGATCAGATCCTTCCGGGCAATGGCGCTGATGCGGCCCCAGTCCTCGTTCCACGTCATGAGATCGCTCCCGCGGCGGACACCGGCACGCGATACGAGGCGGGCTTTTCAGGCTTGGCGATTCGACCGTCAACAATCGTAACCGTGCGGTCGAGAATCCCGGAGGCAGGTGCAAGCTCGTGCAGAACGATGAGCGATGCGCCGCCCCCCCGCGCGGTCCGGGAAATCAGCGAGTTCATGAGCACAATGCCGTCCGAGTCGAGATTGCTGTACGGCTCGTCGAGCAAGAGCAGCTGAGGGCGCCGCAGCATAAGTCTGGCGACGGCCAGACGGCGCTGCATTCCGGAGGAGAAGCCCCGCACTCGCTCGTCGGCGACTTCGCTGAGTCCAACCTCCCCGAGCAGCGAGCCGAGATCGGTGGTCGGGAGACCGGACATTTCGGCGGCGAAACGGAGGTTCTCGCGCGCAGTGAGATCGTCGTAGAGTCCGGGTGCATGCGCCAGGATGCCCACCGTGCGGCGCACCTCATCAGCGGCACTCACGACATCGTGTCCGTAAATGGACGCCGTTCCCGCGTTCGGCCTGAGCAACGTCGCGAGAATCCGCAGCATCGTGCTCTTGCCGCTCCCGTTCGCTCCGAGCAGGCCCACGACCTCTCCCGAGTGGACCCGCAGCGAAACACCGCGCAGCACCCACTTCGACCCGAAACGCCGGGCCACTCTGATCGCATCGATTGGCAAGTCGGACTGGAGGTCCATGATTTTGGAATGCCTTAAGGACCCCACAAGATACGCGGCCGGACGTGGAAAGGCCCGGGTCCGATCTGACGTTATCGGCCTTCTACGTCCCGCTCGCCCATGACGTGGCGTGTCGCGCGTCCTTCGTTGGGATGGCTGGTCGCCTCATAGAAGCGCTCGCCCTTGAGGCGAAGCTCGACGATCAGTCGCTCGAAGTCCGCCGGTGTCATTTCGCTCGCGACGCCCGGAACCAGTGCCTTGAGGAGCGTGAGTCGCTCCTGGAGGGTCATCGAATTGGCGTCGTTCACCAGCTCGCGGATCGCGGGATGATCGAGGGACTCCGTTTCGGGACTGGTGGTCATGCTCTCACTCCGGGGGTCGTGCGGGGACTCCTTATGGGTAGAGGAGATTGCACGCGATGTCAACTCGGTGAAGCCGTCTTGCCCTTCACGTTGACATAGGGGGTGGGGGTATACAATCTTTAGAAGATATGGCAAACACCACCAGACATGAAGCCGAGCCAGCGGGACGCAAAGCGGTTGCCGTCGACGCCGACGCGAAGGAGCGCAACCTCAAGCGACTGCGCCGCATCGAGGGCCAGATTCGCGGCATCCAGAGGATGGTCGAAGGCGATCGCTACTGCGCGGACATACTGATGCAGATCTCATCGGTGCAGGAAGCACTGCGCGGCGTTGGACGCGAGCTGATGCGAAATCACCTCAAGCACTGCGCCTCCGCCGCCATCCGCTCGAGCGACGCCGAGGCGAACGACATGTACGACGAGCTCGTCGACCTGATGTTCAAGAACACCAGATGACCGCGCGAGTCGATCTGGCGATCACCGGAATGACGTGCGCCGCGTGCGCCACCAGAGTCGAGAAGTCACTCGCTCGGGCGCCGGGCGTGCTGAGTGCCGGCGTCAACCTCGCAACCTCCCGCGCGACCGTGGAGTACGACCCGGGAACGACGGGTGTGCGCAGCCTGAAGGACGCGGTCGCGAGCGCCGG
>JAHFCS010000086.1 GCA_023249395.1 Gemmatimonadota bacterium | reverse complement strand
AGGCAACCGTGCGCGTCGATCTCGGCGGCGACGCGCGCGCGAAGGCGCCGGTCCTCACGGCGAGCGAGCTGGAGACACTCGGCATGCTTGCCCGCCGCGCAGAAGAACACTACGGCGTGCCGCAGGACCTCGAGTTCGCGATCGAAGGGGCCGAGATCTATCTCACGCAGAGTCGTCCGATCACCACACTGAGCCCAGCGCCGACGAAAACGGCGGGCGGTGGGTTGGCGACGAAGCCGCTCGTGCGCGGACTGGGCGCCAGTCCTGGCCGCGCCACGGGACTTGTGCGCGTGTTGGACTCGCCGGCCGATGAATCGTCGATGCGGACAGGCGAGATTCTCGTGACGCGAATGACGTCGCCCGACTGGGTGCCGATCATGCGGCGGGCGAAAGCGATCGTGACCGACGCTGGCGGCATGACGTCTCACGCCGCGATCGTGGCGCGGGAGCTTGGGCTCCCGTGCATCGTAGGCGCACACGACGCAACGCGAGTGCTCGTCACTGGAACTCTGGTGACCGTCGATGGGGCCGCAGGGTCGGTCGTGGCAGGACAGATCGACGTAGCCCAGCCGGAAGTCGCGCCCGCAAACGCAATCGTTCGAAGCCCTCACGACACCATCGCCGGCCCGGTCACCGCCACTCGCCTCTACGTCAATCTCGCCGAACCCGATCGCGCCGCCGAAGTGGCCGCGCTCGATGTCGATGGTGTGGGCTTGCTGCGTGCCGAGTTCATGATGCTCGAGGCGCTGGAGCACATGCACCCGCGCGCTTTTCTCGCGCAGCGCAGCGCCGATGAGTTCGTCCGCCGGATGGCCGACGGTCTGCGCGTGTTCGCGCAGGCATTCACACCGCGGCCGGTTGTCTATCGCACGATGGATTTCAGGTCGAACGAATTCAGGAATCTGACCGGTGGCGAGGCCTACGAGCCGACGGAAGCGAATCCAATGATCGGCTACCGGGGATGTTTCCGCTACACGAGGGAGCCCGATCTATTCGCGCTGGAGCTGCGCGCGCTCGCTGAGGTGCGGCGCGATTACGAGAATCTCCATCTGATGATACCGTTCGTGCGCACGGCGCATGAGCTCGAAGCCTGTCTCCGCCTCGTGGATGCAAGTCCGCTGGGCGCCGACTCGGGGCTCGAGCGATGGATCATGGCGGAGGTGCCGTCGGTCATCTACTGGCTCCCAACATATGCGTCGCTTGGCATTTCCGGTGTTTCCATCGGGTCGAACGATCTCACGCAGCTCGTGCTCGGCGTCGATCGCGACAGCGAGCTGTTCGGGGCGGCGTACGACGAGCGCGATCCCGCTGTGCTCGACGCGATCAGGTCGATCGTCGTCGAGTGCCGCCGGCTTGGGCTCACCTGCTCGATCTGCGGTCAGGCGCCGTCGGTGCATCCGGAATACGCCGAGCGCCTGGTTGAGTGGGGTATCGATTCGATCTCGGTGAACGTCGACGCCATAAACCGAACGCGCCACAACATCGCGGTCGCGGAACGAAAGCTCCTCGTCGAGCGAGCGCGTCGGACCGACCCTGTGAAATGAGGATGTAATGGCGAGGAAACCCATGCCAGTGTCAGGCGCAACGGCGCTCGTTCTCGGAGGTGGCGGTGCCCGTGGCGCGTATCAGGCGGGTGTGATGCGGGCCATCGCGCGGATATACCCGGATCTCGAGTTCCCCATTCTTGCCGGGATTTCGGCCGGAGCGATCAACACCGCCTTCGTCGCGGCTCACGGGACGACCTTCGGACAAGCGGCAGATGAGCTGGCAAGCCTCTGGCTCTCCATCACGCCCGAGCAGGTGTACCGCGTCGATGCGCCGTCGTTGACCCGAAATGCGGTTCGATGGGGGTGGCGCCTCGCGTCCGGCGGGATGAGTGACGCAAACGAACAGACGCGCGGCCTCGTCGACACGGCTCCCCTCAGGCAGCTCCTTCGCCGCGCGTTGTCGAACGACGCGGACGGGACAATCGACGGGATCGAGCGCAATATTGCGAGTGGGCGGCTACAGGCGGTGGCGCTCAGCGCCACCAGCTACTCCACCGGACAAGCGGTTACCTGGGTCCAGGGGGGCGGATTCAGGCTTTGGCAGCGACCGCAGCGCCGGTCCGAGCTGGCACGCCTTGGAATCGAGCATGTGCTGGCCTCGTCGGCTCTGCCGCTTCTGTTTCCAGCGATTCGGGTAGGCCGGGAGTGGTACGGCGATGGCGGCATCCGGCTGACTGCACCGTTGTCGCCCGCACTCCATCTGGGCGCCGCGCGAATTCTCACGATCTCAACACGTCGAGCGCGAACGCGTGTCGAAGCTGACGTGTCGCAAATCGTTGGATATCCTCCGCCGGCGCAAGTGCTCGGCGTCCTCTACAACGCCGTCTTCCTCGACCTCATCGATCAGGACATTCTTCGGCTGAAGCTGCTCAACCATTTGTTGGCCAACGTTCCTGAGGGCCAGCGCCGCGGAATGCGCGAAGTCGATATCCTGGTGCTCCGACCGTCAGAGGATCTTGGTCGAATGGCGCGGCAATACGAGCCGCGTCTCCCCGCGGCTCTCCGCTTCCTGACTCGCGGTTGGGGCACGCGACGGACGACGAGCCCGGACGTGCTGAGCCTCGTGATGTTTCAGCCGGACTACATCCGGGCCTTGATAGAGCTGGGCGAGAAAGACGTGAAGGCCCAGACAGGTCGAATCGACGCCTTCTTCAGGAGAGCCAGCGCAGCCACGAGCGATGTGCCGGAGCGTACTCTCGTCGAGGAAACGTCGAGTGCCTAGACGATCGTCGAAGGTTCGACAGTGCCTTCGACGGCCGAGGGACGAAACCGAAGACTTGCGGCCATTCCGCCAAATCGATCGAGACCCTCACCTGCCTCGCCGGAGACTTCCTCCACCGAAGCGTCCTGATCGAGCGCGCTCCGTACCGCTTCTTCGGCTTCTGCGGCATGATCCTCGAGATATCGATGCGTGAGGTACAACTCGCGCACGCTCGCCTGAGCAAGCGCGCGCTGCGTTTCCGCGGGGCCGAGCACTCCAAGCCCATGAGCGCCAGACTGTTCGGCGATTTCGGCGACTCGTCGCGCGTCGAACGCATCCCGAAGCGCCGACGCGCCGGCGCGAACGGCCTGCGTGATGTCCGCCTCGGACGCGTGGACGTCGAGCGACTCAAGCTCCAGGACGCGACTCGGTGCGATCGGGGCGAGGTGTTCCGCGAGGCGCGCGGCGACCCTCTTGATGCCACCAAGGACAATCCACGCGCCGTCCCGTGCGAGCACATTGAGGCGCTCGACAGTCTCTGCGACCATGCGATCTCGTCCGCTGAGCAAGCTGCGTTGCGCCGAGTCGCGCCCGGCGCTACCGCGTGTTCCAGTATGGAACCCCAGGCGGGGCGGACCACCCATGTGGGACGCGGGCTCGACGACGTGGTGAGCGCGGATCGTCTCGACGCGATCGAGTTTTCCGAAGCTGTATCGATAGATATCCGCCTTGCTCGCGTCGGCAACCACAGCGATGACAGGACGGCTCTCCTTCAGGGCGCGCATGTAGGGAGCGAGGCAGGGCCCCGTGCTCCACACCGCGAGCGTTGGTACGGGGGCGGGCAGGCGTTGAGCGTCTTGAACGCCGTCCGGGGTGATGAATGCCGACCAGCCGGGCGCTCCGATTCCAACGGAAAAGCGCACCAGCGTCGCATCGAGCATGCGCACGCATCGCTCGAACTGCTCGCGCTCTTCGTGGGAACTTCCCTCGAGCCAGGTGCGGAGATCAGTCAAACCATGATGGAGCTGCATTCGCCATGAACGTTGCGTCGCTGGATCTGTGGCCCTTCCGTCGACATAGATGCTCAGGACCCGCTCATCGCGAAGCGAGCGGTGGAGCGCTACAAGGTGCGTGTGGGTCAGCATTTGTCATTCGCCTCTGCGTAGGTCGGAGCCTCTCGACGAAGACTAGGCGCTTTCGTCGAGACGCGCAGTCGGACCAATCACTCGCCTTTTGTCGGCATTTCGCGCACAACGGAGAAAACGGCCATGAGTAGAGTTGCGGGGAAGGTTGCGATCGTAACGGGCGGCGCGATGGGGATCGGTCAGGCATGCGCAGAGCTTCTGGCGGCTGAGGGCGCCGCTGTCGCCGTGACCGATCGCGAGACGGTGGAGGGCGCGAAGGTCACCGAGTCTCTCCTCGCCCTGAAGCATCGTGCCGTTTTCATCGAGCACGAAGTCGCCAGCGAAGACAGCTGGCAGAACGCCGTGGAGGTTGCACTCAAGACGTTCGGGAGGCTCGACATCCTGGTCAACAACGCGGGCGTCGGCTGGTTTGGCGACGTCGAGCATACCACGCTCGACGATTGGCACAAGCTGCTGAGCGTCAATCTCGACGGCGTGTTCCTCGGGATCAAACATGCAATCCCCGCCATGCGCACTGCCGGAGGCGGGTCCATAATCAACATCTCGTCGATCGAGGGATTGGTCGGTGATCCGGCACTTGCCGCCTACAACGCGAGCAAGGGCGGTGTGCGGCTGCTGACGAAGTCGGCAGCGCTTTACTGCGCGCGCGCGGGCACGAAGATTCGCGTGAACTCGGTCCATCCTGGCTACATCTGGACGCCAATGGTGCGGCGCGCCCTGGAATCTTCAGGTAATCCCGACGAAATGCGGCGTAGGATCGAAGGCCTTCATCCCGTCGGCCACCTCGGTGAGCCGAACGACGTCGCGTATGGCGTGCTCTATCTCGCGTCCGACGAGTCTGTGTTCGTCACCGGCTCGGAGCTGGTGATCGATGGAGGTTACACGGCGCAATAAGCCCGGTCTCGCCGGAGTGGCTTCGGCGGGTCAGGACTTCACTTCGGCCAGCAGCGGCGCCGATGTCTCCCAGCGACGCCACGCGTCGGCGAGCAGCACGCGCACCTCGGCATCGGGGACCTGGGAGAAATCCCGATACCAGAACCCGACGCCGTAGAACGGGTCCGGAGTAATCAGGCAGGCGCAGTCGTCGGCGACCGAAGAGAGCATCTTCAGGGCGTCACGCGAGGCAACCGGCATCGCCGCGATGATCGCGCGGGGTCCGAGCTCGCGGAGAGCGACGATGGCGGCACGCATCGACGCGCCGGTAGCCGCGCCGTCATCGACAACGATCACCGTCTCGCCGGCAAGCGCCGGAAAAGTGCGCGTCCCCCGATACAACTCTTCGCGGCGCCGTAGCTCACGCTCCTCCTGGGCGACGATGCGCTCGATCGTTTCGGGGGAGATCCTCAACTCCTCGACGATATCGTCGTTCAGCACCCGGGCACCGCCGATCACGATCGCGCCTAACGCAAGCTCTTCGTGGCCGGGCACACCGAGCTTACGTACAACGCAGACGTCGAGTGGTGCGCCGAGCTCCTCGGCAACGCAAGAAGCGACCGGAACGCCGCCCCGCGGCAGGCCGAGTACGATCAGGGGACGGTCGATCGGATGATCGCGGAGCGCGAGCCCCAGGCGATGTCCGGCTTCGTATCGATCGGCGAAGCGTGATGTGGCGAGCATGGAGTTTTCTCCGCTGGCGCTGGATGCTGCAATGAAGCCACTCTGTCTCTCGGTGCCAATCGGCAAAAGCGTGCGAGCTCTGTAAGGGGGGCGCCGACACAGCGACGCCAAATTCCTGACAAGATCGGCAAGCTTCGCCGACTGTGGCCGGTGTTTTGATGAAGCACCTTGCTCGAACCTCAATTCGGTCAGCCCGTGCCGACACTCACCGCATCGCCTATCGGAATGCTGCTCGCGCCGCAATCAATAGCGGTTATCGGCGCCGCGCGCCGCGCCGACTCGATGGGCCATCAAGTGCTTCACAATCTCCTCACCTTCGGGTTCACCGGTGCGGTCTATCCCGTCAACCCGAAGGCGAAGTCCATCTGCGCAGTTCGCGCCTACCCCTCTGTCGCGGAAGTGCCGGATCCACTGGATATCGCTGTGATCGTGGTACCGAGGGAGCAGGCACTCGACGTTGCCGAAGAATGCGGAGAATCCGGCGTGAAGGGGCTCATTGTGATTTCCGCGGGCTTTCGCGAGGTCGGGCCGGAGGGATTGGCGAGGGAACAGCGACTGCTGGAGATCGTCCGGCGTCACGGCATGCGCATGATCGGTCCGAACTGCATGGGGATCATCAACGCCCATCCGGCTGTGTCGATGAACGCGACGTTCGCGACTACGATGCCACCTTTCGGCCACGCGGGATTCGTGTCGCAATCCGGCGCGCTTGGATTGAGCGTGCTGGACTACGCGCGCGAGTACGGAATCGGGATTGCACAGTTCGTGTCGGTCGGCAACAAGGCGGACGTGAGCGGCAACGATCTGCTCGAGCACTGGGAGCGCGATCCACTGGTCACTGTCATCCTCATGTACGTCGAGAATTTTGGTAACCCGGCGCGGTTTCTCGAGATCGCGGGCCGTATCACGAAGACAAAGCCCATCATCGTCGTGAAGTCCGGCCGCTCGCGAGCCGGCGCGCGGGCGGCATCGTCGCACACCGGTGCGCTCGCGGCCAGCGACACGGCGGTAGAGGCGCTGATCGCGCAGACAGGAGTGCTGCGCGCCTCTTCCATAGAAGAGCTGTTCGACATGGCGATGGCCTTCGAAGTCCGTTCGCTGCCGCGCTCTCGCCGGACCGCGGTGCTCACCAACGCAGGCGGGCCTGGAATTCTTGCTGCCGACGCCATGGAAGCCTGCGGGCTCGACCTCGTGGAGCTGAGCCCAGCGACGGTCGACAAGCTCCGGCCGCTCTTTCCGGCGGAAGCATCCATTCGGAATCCGCTTGACATGATCGCTTCGGCGACGCCTGCCGGCTACAAATCCGCAATGGCCGCCCTTCTCGGCGACCCGGCGATTGACGCGGTGGTGCCGATCTTCGTGCCGCCATTCGGTATCAAGCAAGAGGATGTCGCGGAGGCGATCGTCGGTGCCGCCGCCACGACCTCGGACAAACCGGTCCTCGCCGTGCTCATGGGAAGGGACGGATTACCACTCGGCCGGGCCGAGCTGCACGAGGCGAAGATTCCGACGTACATCTTTCCCGAGTCGGCCGCACGCGCGCTTGCGACGCTGAATCGCCACGTCGAATGGGCGGCACGTCCGCCTCGGTCGTGCGCGCCGGTGGCGGATGTCGATCGCGTTTCCGCGCGCGCTATTCTCGACTGTGCCCGGAGAGAAGGCCGAGAACAGCTAACGCAGGTCGAGGCGCTCGATCTCCTTCGCACGTACGGCGTGCCGACTGCGCAGGGCAGAATGGCAAGCAGCGCAGATGATGCCGCGGGAATCGCGGCCGAGATCGGGTATCCCGTCGTCCTCAAGATCGTGTCACCCGACGTGATTCATAAGACCGAGGTGGGTGGCGTTCGGCCCGGAATCTCCTCTGATGCAGAGCTACGCTCAGCCTACGCCGAGATGCTGGAGCGCATCGAGGCGGCTGCACCGGCTGCTCGGGTTTCCGGAGTTCTGGTGCAGGAGATGGTCTCCGGTCAATGCGAGACCATCGTCGGCGTGACTCGCGACCCATCCTTCGGCCCTCTAATCATGTTCGGGCTTGGCGGCGTCTTCGTCGAAGCGCTGCGCGATGTCGTATTTCGCATTGCGCCTGTGGACGAGACCGAAGCTGAATCGATGATGGCGGGCATTCGCGGTGCGCGAGTGCTCGACGGCATTCGCGGCGCGCCGCCCGTCGATCGGGCGGCCGTGGCATCTGTCATCCGCCGGCTCGGCCAGCTGGCTATCTACTGTCCCGACATTCTCGAGCTCGACGTGAACCCGCTTCTTGCGCAGGT
>JAHFCS010000085.1 GCA_023249395.1 Gemmatimonadota bacterium | reverse complement strand
GGAACGAGCTTCCAGCAGATCGTGGCCGCTCAGCGGCGCGCGCTCAGTCTCGAGAATGGCCAGCCGACCGCCATCGTCTACCGCACCACCAAAGGATGGCGATACGGAATCGAAGGTCGCGCTTCACATGGCGCCGGCCATAGGCTCTGCGCGCCCGGATTCTACGAGGTGATGGCGCCGCTCATTTCGAAAAGTCCGGTGAGTCTCCCGATCTGCGATCCGGCGAATCCGCGCTGCGGCGGAGGCGCGGGCTCCGAGGTCGTCGAGCGGTGCTTCTGGGAGGCGCTGTCCACAGTCGGCATGGTCCTGGAATCGAATCGCCAGGTCGTTGCGCGGATCGTGGAGCGAGTGGAAGCCGCACGCGAGCGACTGTACAAGCGGGATCGTCAATTGAAGAAGGATTCACCTGACGTGCGGAGCGTGTTTTCACTCGCTCAGGCTCAGACGACACCGCCTTCACTCGCCCTCACACCCGGAGCATCCACCACTTTGCGGGGGCAGCTCGGCAAAGTGCTCGGGTATTTGAACAAGGAAAGCGGAGGATCGCTGTTCATTTCCGCGGCGGACCTTCTCGGATCGACAAGTCTGAACGAAGCAGCAGCGGGATTCCCGGCAGGCTACTTCAATGCCCGATCGAATCCGGATTCGCGCACTCTTTCGATCGGCGGGATCTGCGAAGACGCGATGGCCGGCGTTCTCTCCGGCATCTCCACCTTTGGCCATCACATCGGCGTGGGCGCCTCCTACGCGGCATTCATCGCTCCGCTCGGACACATCGCCGCGCGCCTGCACGCCATCGGGAATCAGGCGCGGCAGGCAGTCGATCCCGGTCCTTATCGTCCGTTCATTCTGGTATGCGGTCACGCCGGCCTGAAGACCGGCGAGGACGGACCCACTCACGCGGATCCCCAGCCGTTGCAGCTTCTCCAGGAGAATTTCCCCCGAGGGACGATGATCACCCTCACGCCGTGGGAGCCCCAGGAGATCTGGCCTCTCATGTCGGCTGCGTTACGCAGCTCGCCGGCGATCATCGCGCCCTTCGTCAGCCGCCCTTCGGAAAACATTCCGGACAGGAAAGCACTCGGCCTCGCGCCCGCCGACGACTCGGCCAAAGGCGTGTACAGGCTGCGGAGCGCCAACGGTCGGAGCGACGGCTCGATCGTGATCCAGGAATCCGGAGTAGCGTATGCATTTGTGGAACAGACGCTGCCCCTTCTCGCGGCGAAGGGAATAGATCTCGACGTTTACTACGTGGCGAGTGCTGAGCTCTTCGACACGCTGTCGCGCGTGGAGCAGAACGAGATCTTCCCCGAAAGCACCGCAATGCATGCGATGGGACTGACGGGGTTCACTCTTCCCACCATGTATCGCTGGATCCGGTCCGACCTCGGCAGAACCATGACGCTGCACCCGTTCTCACACGGACGTTACCCAGGCAGCGGACCGGGCGACCGCGTGATAGCCGAAGCGGGTCTCGATGGCGATGGCCAGCTCGCCACGATTGTGAAATACGTAAAGGCGCGCAAAAGAGGAGCACGCGGGAACTAGCTGTCTGGCAACCGAGTATAATCATGTCATGCTAGAGCTTTACCGCGTGCACCAACAATGCGTTCATGAGCAGGGGCTTCAACACATTGCGCAGTGACCGGCGTGCCGGCGTTGCTGTAATACTGGGAGCAACGCTTGTTGGAACGGCCGCGTGCATGTTGGCGGCCCCTTCTCGCGTCTTGATCGCCCCGCCGCCGGCGTCACTCGGCGCGGAGACGGTCATGTTTCCGAGCGGATCGGGAAGCCTCATCCACGCCTGGCTGGTTCGCGGTCGCCTCGGAGGCGGAGCCGTTCTCCTGCTTCACGGCGTAGGGGCGAACCGGACGAGCATGTTGGGTCGCGCCGAATTCCTGCACGCCATGGGATTCACCATTCTCGCACCGGACTTTCAGGCGCATGGAGAATCCCCCGGGAAACACATCACCTTCGGCGCCCGCGAAAGCCTCGATGCAGCGGCCGCGATCGAGTTTCTGGGGCAAGCCGTACCTGGGGAACGCATTGGAGTGATCGGGATCTCGATGGGTGGCGCGGCGAGTCTGCTCGGACCCGGTCCTCTCCCAGCAAGTGCGTTCGTTCTGGAATCGGTCTACCCGACGATTCGGCAGGCGGTGAGCGATCGGTTGGCGACCTGGTTCGGTCCCTTTGGCCGCGTCGGGCGCAGCTTCGCGCCTGCCGTCATCCATTACGTCGCTGCGGAGATCGGCGTGACCGAAACCGAGCTGCAGCCGATCGCGCGCATAGGGAGCATTCACTCGCCTCTACTATTCATTACCGGAACCGCCGACCGGTACACGCCGTTGATAGAGGCGGAGTCGCTCTACGCGCGCGCGCCAGCCCCGAAGACTTTCTGGGCAGTCAAGGGAGCTGGACACGAGGATCTGCACGACTATTCCCGCACCGAGTACGAGCGGCGGGTCGGGAGCTTTCTCGCGAACTACCTGCGCGAGCGAGAGGTGGGCCTGGCGCGTTCAGCCCGTTGACGTTGATCGAGCTGAGACCATTTCATCGCTCGCGTGCTGCGAGGGTCCGGCGCTCTCTAACCGCAACGCGGAGCGCATGAACCAAGGATCGCACCGCAGCGTTACCACTCCGGAAAAACTTCACGCTGATCCAGGTTCCACAGGCGGAAATCGCGAGCACGGAGATGAACTGCTCGAGTAGCCCAACGCGCCATGCGACAACCCAGTACGCCGCCGCGACAATTACGGGTTGGTGGAACAGGTAAAACTCGTAGCCGATCTCGCGACCGTAGCGCAGCTCCGGCCCTTCGCGGTGCAGCCAGCGTCGCCCAACGCCCAGCATCGTGACGACCCAGGCCCACGCGCCGATTGCGTAAAGCGCCCAGAACCCGGCGTATTCCCACGAGTACGATGCTGGCAATCTGCCGGGCAATGCGCCAATCCAGATTCCCGTTACGAGCACCGCGCTCGTTAGCAGCGCCACAACGAAGGTCCAGCGCCACTGTGCATCGATCGCTTTGCCGAGCGACGGTGTTGCCGCCAGAACAAAACCGTACACGTACGCCACGAGAAGCAACGCATGATTCGACCAGTCGCTTTCGAGCATGTGTCGCTCCGGCAGGATTCCCCAGAGGAGAGTACGCTCGATGATGAGCGGAAGAGCGAGCCAGAGTAGTCCGTGCGGCGAGCTATAGAGCCGAGCGAGCGATTGCAGCATGCCTTCGCCGCGGCGGTGCTGCCAGAAGCGGAAGAGTGGGAGCGCGATGACCGAGTACGCCGCCAGATGGCCGAGGAACCACAAGTGATGCCACGAGAAGTTGCCGGTGGGATAGATCCCGTCGAAGAAGTGCGGGTAGAAGGCGATGAAGCTCCCGCTGAACTGACCGCGGAAGCGCCGCTCGAGGTACACTTGCGGCGGAACGAGGGTGAGGACGCCGAGCACGAGTGGGACAAGTAGCCGGCGTGCCCGCTCTCGAAGGTACTCGCCGTTTTTCCTGCGGCCGAGTGAATAGTAGGCGCTGACGCCAGCCAACAGCATGAACAGCGGCATGATCCAGGGAGCCAGAACCACGACGATCTCACCGAGGATGCGACTCCGAACCGGCGCGGTGATGTGCCATTCGTCCCAGGGGTTGAACACCTCGCACACGTGAATGATGAAGACGGCGAGGACCGCGAAAACACGGAGGCGGTCCACGTACACGAGACGAGGGCCGACGAGAGGCGTTGGGGCGCGCGGTTTCGGCATTAATGAAACATGGCCGGGATATCCGGCGAATCAGTCAGGCGAACCGTTGCTGCATGTCGGGTACACTCTGACGGCCTTGTACGGGATGGGACTGCGGAATGGCGGTCGCGCCGCGTCGCCGGCCGCCATAATTTCCATTTTTGCTGCCTGGACCTCCCCGTTGACGGATTTTCGAGCCACCCTCGAATCAAAGCTCGGTAGCACCTACATCTTCGAGCGCGAGCTCGGCGGTGGCGGAATGAGCCGGCTGTTTGTCGCGCGCGAACGGACGCTCGAACGACGCGTCGTGCTCAAGTTCCTTCCCGAACAGATTGCGGGCGAAGTGAACGCCGACCGATTCAGACGCGAGATTCAGCTCTCTGCGCGCCTTCAGCATCCGCACATCGTTCCCGTCCTCTCGTCCGGCGAAATCGAAGGCCTCCCCTACTTCGTGATGCCGCTGATCGAAGGGGAATCGTTGAGGCAGAGGATAACCAGGAAGGGAGAGCTGACGATTCCCGAGTCGGTGCGATTCCTGCGCGAGATCGCCTCGGCGCTCGCATACGCGCACAAATCCGGCGTCGTCCATCGCGACATCAAGCCCGAAAACATTCTCATCGCCGAGGAGATTGCTGTCGTCACCGATTTCGGGGTTGCAAAGGCGCTCGAGGATTCCGTCCTCTCAGGCGACGGTCCGCGCACTACGAGCGGAGTTACGCTCGGGACTCCCGCCTACATGGCGCCGGAACAGGCGACGGCCGATCCAGCGATAGATCATAGAGCAGACATCTACGCCTTCGGAGTTCTTGCCTACGAGATGCTGACCGGTGAGCCACCGTTCACCGGCAGGTCATCACAGGCACTGCTCGCAGCGCACGCGGTGCAGCCGCCTGAGCCAATTGAAAGGCGACGACCGAATCTCCCGGAGCCGCTTATCCGCCTTGTCATGAGCTGCCTCGAGAAGCGACCAGCCGACAGACCGCAGACGGCGCAGGAGGTCCTTCAAACCCTCGACGATCTCGACTCAGGAAGGCGCGGATCGTCGAGCAGCGAGCGAATTGTCGCGATTCCAGCGCCGTCGACGGACCGCCGATCGCGCACCTTACTCGGCGCAGGGATAGCCGTCGCCGTGTTGCTGCTGGCGGGGGGCGGCTATCTGGCGTTTCGAACCATCCATGGATCGGCGGCGGCTCAGTCGGACGACCTGAACTCGGTCGCCGTTCTTCCGTTCGTCAACGTTGGAGGCCAGGCAAATGACGAATACTTCAGCGAAGGCATGACCGACGAGCTGGCGAATGCCCTCAACAAGCTGCCGGGAATGCGCGTCGCATCGCGCACTTCTGCCTATGCCTTCAAGAACAATCGCAATCTCTCGGTGAATGAAATCGGAAAGCGGCTCAATGTTCAGTCCGTCCTCGAGGGGACGGTGCGGAGAGCCGGCGGCAAGCTGCGCGTCACCGCTCAGCTGACGAGCGTCTCGGATGGTCTGGCGCGATGGTCCGACAGCTACGATCGCGAAGCCAGCGACGTATTCGCGGTGCAGGACGACATCGCGCGCTCCATCACGGAGGCGCTCAAGCCGCGCCTGCGCGGAGCGGCAACCCTCGCAAGCATCGGCTCGACGTGGCGCGGCACCGGAAATCTCGAAGCATACGATCTATATCTGCGCGGGCGGTATTTCTGGAATCGGCGCGGCGCCGACAATCTTCGGCGCTCCGTAGACTACTTCGATCAGGCCATCGCGAAAGATTCGTCTTTCGCCCGCGCCTATGCCGCTCTCGCAATCGCGTACGCGCTTCTGCCGGAATACACCGATGCCGCGCCCACCGACGTGACGCAACGTGCGCGATCAGCCGCCAACCACGCGCTCGCGATCGACAGCACACTGGCCGAGGCGAACACCGCCCTTGGATTGACCGCGATCCACGATTGGGACTGGCTGACCGCCGAGAAACGCTATCGTGCCGCGCTGGCGCGGGATCCTGATTACGCGACTGCCCATCAATGGTTCGGCGAATTCTTTTATCACGTGGGACAGGTTGATTCGAGCATTGTTGAAATGCGGACTGCCCAGCAGCTCGACCCCCTCGCACCGATCATGCCGAGCGCCGTAGGTTACCCGCTGATTCTCGCGCGGCGGTATCCGGACGCGATCGCCGAATTTCGGAAGGGAATCGAACTCTATCCCGCGGTAGGACTCCACCGCGCGTGGATCGCGATGGCCTATCTCCTCAACGGCAACAACGCCGACGCAGTACGAGAGATGGAGAGCGCAGTGCGCCTCGACCCCGAGCTTGCCGTTCGACAGGGGCAGCTGGCGTACATCTATGGAAAGACCGGCCGCCGCGCACAGGCAGCTGCGATTCTTGGCGCTCTGGAACAGCGCTCGACGCGGGAGAAGGTGTCACCGGTCGCGTTGGTTCTTGCCCACATCGGGCTGGGGGAGACTGACGCTGCGCTAGCTGAATTGGAGCGAGCAGTGGATGCCCACGACATCGCGCTGGTTACTGCCGGCGCGCTGCTGGTGGATAAGATTTACGATCCGCTCCGATCCGATCCGCGATTCGAGCGCATCCTCGAGCGAATGCATCTCTCGCAATTCGAGCGGCAGTAGGCCAACGGATAATGAATCCAATGCTTCTCCGGCGGCTGGCGGCGACAACGATCGCCCTCCCGCTCATCTCCGCTCGGGCACAGCAGGCACCCGCTACGCCGCCCCCGTCGATTCCAGCGTTCTCCCTGGGCTCGTCACCTCTCGCCCTTGGTGGCGACGTGCGTCCGGGCGTCTTCATCTCCGCCGTGGGACGCCGCGCGATCGCCATGGGCACGGAGGACGGACGGTTCGAACTATGGAGCTGGCCCATCAAGTGGCTGCACGATCTCGAGCTCTCATTCCGCATCCCCAAGTACACCGATCCGATTCCAGGGCACTCGATCGCACACAGCATGGTCGAGCGCCCCGAAGGCGTGACCATCGAATATGCGTACGAGCAGTTCACCGTGAAGCAGCACGTCTTCGTTCCGTTGGACATGCCGGCTGTGGTTATTCTGCTCGAGGTCGACGCGATTCGTCCGATGGAGATCCTCGCGCGGTTCACTCCCGACATTCACCTGGCCTGGCCGGCTGGACTCGGCGGGCAGTATCTGATCTGGAATGATTCCGCGCGAGCCTTCCTCATGTCGGAGGGCAGCCGGCGCGTCAACGCCTACTTCGGATCGCCCGCCATCACGCAAGCGTCCGACGTGCTGGCGCATATGCTGGGCGCGTCCCCCCCGCAGTTCGTGTTGAGCGTGGGCGGCGTTGGCCAGCAGTACACAGCCCCGCGTTTGAGCGAGCCGCCGGGCCGCGGTATCGACGAGCACGTGGCATACATCCCGATCGTACTCGCGGGTGGCGAGATGTCGCGTGATTCGGCGCTCGCGCTCTATCGCAAGCTCATCGCGCCCGGAGCCGCCGAGCACGAGTGGACGCGGCGCGTTGCGCACGCGGACTCGATTCGCACCACGCAGCTCGTCCTTCACTCGCCCGAGCCGCTGCTCGACCGTGCCGTCGAATACGCGAAGGTGAACCTCGACGAGTCGTTCGTCTGTAACCCGGACCTCGGTTGCGGACTCGTCGCTGGGTACGGTTTATCAGGCCCGGCGAGCGATCGCCCTGGTTTCGGATGGTTCTTTGGCGGCGACGCGGCCATCAACTCGTTCGCCATGGTTAGTGACGGTCAGAGCGATCTCGTGCGCGACGGCGTGTTCCGCTTTTTCGCCAGGTACCAGCGGGCCGACGGCAAGATCACTCACGAGATCTCGCAGGGCGCCGGATGGATCGATTGGTTCGGCAAATATCCATACGCGTTCTTCCACGGCGACACGTCGCCATTCTGGGTTCTCGCGTTCGGAGAGTACTGGCGCCAGACGGCCGACACGGCGCTCGTGCGCGAGCTGTGGCCGAACATCAAGAAGGCGATGGCGTGGTCGCGCGCGACCGACACGAATGGCGACGGCCTGATGGAGAATCCCAAGGCCGGCGCTGGTGCGCTCGAAGTCGGCGACCTCCAGATCGGCATTCTCTCGGACGTTTACCTCAGCGGCATCTGGGCCTCGGCGC
>JAHFCS010000084.1:6428-7838 GCA_023249395.1 Gemmatimonadota bacterium | reverse complement strand
GGGGTTGCTCATGCTCACTGTGGCCACCGCGGCATTTCTCTGGATTGCCCGCTCCTTCCGCGAGGAAGGTCCGGGCGGCGCGGCCGAGGAGGGCAGCACGATGGGGCCGAGATCGCCGGCGATGGTAGCCGCCGAGAGTGGCTGAAACGACTTCAACCCAGAGAGTGGCGCGTAGAGAGTTTCCAGTTCTTGAGTGATCCGTTTTCCCGTTTCCACGGAAGAACGCACGACGGGACAACTGGAAACTCACAACGCGCCACTGTCCGGGTTTACTCTCTTCGCACTACCAGAAATCAGCCCTTCGCCCTAATTTTCTAGTGTCAACGGGAGGCTTTTAAATGTCAGCTTCGACTTCAACGGATATCGACCTCAACCTGACGCCTGCGGCGGCGGTCGAGGTGAAAAAGTTCATGGAAGCAGAAGGCGTCACGGGCGAGCAGGGCGGCCTGCGCGTAGCCGTCCAGCCCGGAGGGTGCAGCGGCTTCAAGTACAGCCTCGTCATCGAAGACAAGAGCGCCGAAGACGACTTCGTTCTGGATAACGACGGATTCAAGGTGTTTGTAGACCCCTTTTCCGCCCAGTACATCTCCGGCGTGACGATCGACTACGTCACCTCGATGCAGGGCTCGGGGTTCACCTTCAAGAATCCGAATTCGACGGGTGGGTGCGGCTGCGGTAGCTCGTTCACAGCCTAGTCTGATTCTGCCGGTGCCAACGCCACGAGGGCGGTGAAATGAAAGCGCATTTCACCGCCCTCGATCTTTTTGTGCTCGTGGCATACCTGGCCGGGACGACGGCGCTCGGACTCTACATCGGCCGGCGCCAGAAGAGCTCCAACGATTACTTCATCGCCGAGCGCTCGATACCGTGGTGGGCGGTGATGTTCTCGGTTGTCGCGAGCGAAACGAGCGCCCTGACCTTCATCAGCATTCCCGGGCTGGCGTACGCCGGCAACCTCGGCTTTCTCCAGGTCGTCGCCGGCTACATCCTCGGGCGAATCGTCGTTGCGAATGTTCTACTCCCCCGCTACTACCAGGGCGAGCTCGTAACCGCCTACGCGCTGCTCGAGAAGCGATTCGGTCTCGCCACGCGGCGTTTCACCTCGATCGTCTTCATGGTGACGCGCGGAATGGCGGACTCGGTGCGCGTCTTCGCCACTGCGATCCCTGTCGCGCTGATTCTCAGCGGCACTCTGCCGCAGCGACTCGTCATGCCGGCAGCCATCCTTTTGCTCGGAGTCTTGACGATCGTCTATACGTACAAGGGCGGAATGAAAGCTGTCGTCTGGACCGAGCTTCTCCAGGCGAGCGTCTACGTACTCGGCGGACTCTCGGCGATCATTCTCCTGGGCAAATCCGTTCCCGGCGGATGGGGAACGATACTCGATACTGCATCGGCGACGGACAAGCT
>JAHFCS010000084.1:0-6418 GCA_023249395.1 Gemmatimonadota bacterium | reverse complement strand
AGTGATAGACACTTACATGGGGTTGGACCGCCCCCACACGGTGTCCGCCGGATTGCTGGGCGGCGCGTTCCTGTCGATGGCGTCCCACGGGGCTGATCAGCTGATTGTGCAACGACTTCTCACCGCGCGCAGCCTCAGGGACTCGCAGCGCGCACTCATCGGCAGCGGGCTGGTCGTCTTCGCCCAGTTCACTCTTTTCCTCATGGTGGGAATCGGACTCTTTGCATTCTATCACGGCCGCACCTTCGCGACTTCCGATGCGATCTTCCCCACTTTCATCCTGGAGCAGATGCCCTCGGGTCTCGTGGGGCTCATTCTCGCCGCCATCCTCGCCGCCACGATGAGCACGCATTCCGGCGCGATCAACTCGCTCGCCGCAGCAACGACGCACGACATCTACATCCCGCTCTTCAAGCGGCACCCCGACGACGGCGCGACACTTCGATTCGGAAAGCTGAGCGCGCTGGCGTGGGGCGTCGTCCTCACCGGCGGAGCGCTTCTGTTCAAGCAGCAGGGCACGCCGGTGGTCGTGATTGCGCTGTCGATCGCGTCGTTCACCTACGGCGCGCTGCTCGGCGGCTTCTTTCTTGGTTGGCTGTGGCGGCGGGCGATCCAGCGAGATGCCATTCTCGGAATGGCGATCGGCATTCTGGTGATGTCGTTCGTCGTGTTCGCCAGGCAATTGCTGCCGGTGTTTCCCGGCATGTCGGGTACGCTCACCTCGCTGTCGAAGATCGCGTGGCCGTGGTACGTGCTCATTGGCACGACGGTAACGGTCGGCGTCGGCATTCTATCATCGCTCACCCATCCCCAGCTGACCGAAGCGGAAGAGGCCGGAAGAACGTGGAAATGAAGGAGCTCATTGCGGGAGTGGATGGCGGCGGCTCGAGGACGCGACTGATTCTTGCGAACGAATTGGGTGAAGAGCTCGCGAGCGTCGAAGGTGGACGGTCGGCGATGCGGCCGGGTGAGGCGATGAAGTCCGCTGAGGTCATCGCCGATCTGATGCGCGAAGCGCTTTCGTCGGCGGGAATTCTCGACGCGATTCCGACAATCCTCTATGGCGGCTTTGCCGGTGTCGGACGCGATGAGGAGCGACGCGACCTCGAGGTCGAGCTCGATCGGCTCGGTGTTGCGGACGAAGTCGTTGTGGATAACGACGCGGCGATCGCGATGGCTGACGCGTTCGGCGAAGGACCGGGCATCATCGTTCTCGCCGGAACTGGCTCGATTGCCTATGGTCGGGGAATCGATGGAACGCACGCTCGGTGCGGTGGGTGGGGTCCCGCTTTCGGCGACGAGGGCAGTGGCCACTGGATCGGCAGGCGCGCGCTCGGCGTCATCGCAGCCGCTGCAGATGGCCGCGAAGCTCCCACCGCGCTCACAGGGAGCATTCTCACCGCGGCCGAGGTCAACAGTCCGGAAGAGCTGATTCCCTGGGCAATCGCTGCAGGGACAACGACGATCGCGAGCCTTGCGCCGGTTGTCTTTGCCACCGCCGCGGCCGGCGATGCTCGGGCGAACGCCATCGTGGCGCTCGCCGCGGAGGAGCTCGTGCTGCACGTGCGCACGCTGGCGATGCGATTGTTTGGTGACGAGCGGGCGGCGATCCCCGTCGCTATCGCCGGCGGACTTCTTCAGAAGGGCTCTCTGCTACGCAAGAAACTGGAACAGCGAATCAGGTCAGCAGTCCCAGGCGCTCAAATGAGAAGCGCCGAGATCATCCCGGCACGAGGTGCCGTTAGCCTGGGAATTCGTCATCTCACCGGCGATGCGCCCCACGCGCGCCCAACCAGAGAGGATGCAGCTTCGCGCTCGTAGCGTGAAGCGATCAGTCAGGCCGCAAGTGAGGCTTCCGGCTCCTCGACGACGGGAACGAACTCTCCTTCCCACCGCGCCATCACCACCGTCGCAAGACAGTTCCCCACGAGATTGACAGTCGTTCTCGCCATGTCCATCAGCTCATCGACGCCGAGAATTATCGCGACCGCTTCGAGCGGCAGACCGAATGTCGCCAGAGTACCCGAAAGAATTACCAGCGAGGCACGGGGAACGGCGGCGACTCCCTTGCTCGTCAGCATCAGCGTCAACATCATCAACAACTGCTGGCCAATCGAGAGGTGAACGCCGGCCGCCTGCGCGGCGAACATGGCGGCAATGGCCAGGTAAAGCGTCGATCCGTCGAGGTTGAACGAGTATCCCGTCGGCATCACGAACGCGACGATCCGGCGCGGTACGCCGATCCCTTCCATCGCCTGCATCGCGCTCGGAAGCGCTGCCTCCGACGATGTCGTAGAGAAGGCGATCAGTGCGGGCGCCTTTACGGCCCTGATGAACGGGCGAAGCGGGACCTTGAAGATCAACGCCACGGGCAGGAGCACTAATAGCATCAGAATGACAAGCGAGCCGTACAGCGTGAGGACGAGCTTCCCAAGATTGATCAGAACGCTCAGTCCACTGTGCCCGACGGTGACTGCCATTGCGGCGCCGATCCCGATCGGCGCGTACTTCATCACGATGCCCGTGAACTTGAACATCACCTCGGCCAGGCCTTCGCAGCCGGCGAGCATTATCTCCTTGGGTTTTCCTCGCACCTGCGACAGAGCGACAGCGAAGATGATCGACCAGAACACAACTTGCAGCACTTCATTCCTGGTGGCGGCTTCGAAGAAGCTCGTGGGAACCACGTGCTCGAGAAAATTGGTGCCGGTTGGCGTCGCGCTCGCCAGCTGCTGCCCCGCGGCCGCCGACCCGCTCAGGATCACGCCCTTGCCCGGCTTCACGAGATTCGCCGCTCCCAGCCCGATGAAAAGGGCGAGTGTCGTTACGATCTCAAAATAGAGAATTGACTTGAAGGCCAGCCGTCCGACCCGCTTCATGTCGTCGCCGTGGCCCGCAATCCCGACCACCAGAGTGCCGAAGATGATCGGCACGATGATCGACTTGATCATCCGCAGGAAGACCGTCGAGAGCGGTTTGAGCGACCTTCCGAAATCCGGGGCAAGCCAGCCGATGAGGACGCCCGTGATCATCGCGATCATGATCCATTGCGTCAGCGATATGCGTTTGAGAGCTGCGTACATCCTGGGTCAGGCTGGCGGAGTCAGCGGAACCGGCGGCGCACCGCGGCGCAGGGTCGAGTTCTTGAAGCCGTATGTGAAATAAAGTGCGAGACCGATCGCGAGCCAGATGCCAAAGCGCTTCCATGCCGTCCCCGGAAGCCCGAACATCGTGTAGATGCAGGCCGCCGCGCCAAGTATGGTCACGGGCCACACGAACGCAACCCTGAACGGCCGAGGACGCGAGGGATCAGTGTAGCGCAAGACGAGCACTCCGATGCACACGATCGTGAACGCCGCCAACGTGCCGATGTTCGTCAGGTCATAGATCTCGTTCTCGTCAGCGAGCAGAGCGCCAAGCGCTACCGCAATTCCGGTGACGAGCGTCGTGACGTGAGGCACTCGCGTTTTCGGGTGAACCTTCGACGCCCACCTCGGCAGCAGACCGTCGCGGCCCATCGCAAAGAAGATTCGCGGCTGCCCGTACTGAAAGACGAGAAGCACCGCAGTGAGCGAGACGACCGCGCCGAGCGAGACGATCCAGCTTGCAGTGGAGAGACCTGCCGTCGTCAGCGCCTTGGCGAGCGGGTCAGCCGCCTTGAGCTGCTGGTACGGTACCATGCCCGTCGCTACAGCTCCGACTACGACATAGATCACCGTGCAGATCGCGAGACCCCCCAGGATCCCGATCGGCATGTTCCGCTGCGGATTCTTCGTCTCCTCTGCGGCGGTCGAGATCGCGTCGAAGCCGATGTATGCGAAGAAAACGATCGCCGCCCCCTGGTGGATTCCTCTCCAGCCGTTGGGCGCGAAGGGTACGTAATTGTCGGGATTGATGTGCATTCCACCGACGACGACGAACAGCGTCAGAACCAGAAGCTTGATCACCACCATGATGTTGTTCGCCCGGGCGCTCTCCTTTACGCCGCGCATCAGCAGCCAGGTGATCCACATCACGATCGCGAATGCCGGAATGTTGACGAGGATCGGGATCGGTCCGATATGCGGCGCCGTTTGCAGAAGTCCATGGACCGCTGGGTCCGAGCTCAGCAGAGCCGCCCTGTATCCATGCGTCGTCCACGGTGGAAGAGTGACGCTGAACGCGCTGAGCAGCGACATGAAGTAGCCTCCCCACGCCACCGCGACCGCGACGTTACCCACCGCGTACTCGAGAATCAGATCCCACCCGATGATCCACGCGACGATCTCGCCGAGCGTCGCGTACGAGTACGCGTAGGCGCTGCCTGCTTGCGGGATCATCGCGGCGAGCTCGGCGTAGCAGAGCGCCGCGAGTCCGCAGACCACTCCGAGAAGAATGAACGAGACGATGAGCGCCGGGCCGGCACCGTATCGGACAACGACGCCACTCGGCAGAATCTCGCCGGCGGCCGCTGTGCCGATGGACGAGAAGATGCCGGCGCCGATGACGGCGCCGATTGCCAGCATTATGAGATCACCGGGCCCCAACGCCCTCTTCAGGGCGTTGGGGTGGCCTTCCTCCGCGAGCAGCTCCGAGATCGGCTTCCGCGAGAAAAGCGACATCGCCGTCTACAATTTCTCGATGCGCATGGCGTAGAACGACCGCCAGACGAATGTGGTCGAGATGATGAGGAACAGACCAGCCAGCACGTGGGTCAGCGTCAGCCCACGCTGGCTGGCGAGAGATACGGCCAGCTCCACCGCGAGCAGCCCGAACAGAGTGGTGAACTTGATGATCGGGTTGAGGGCCACCGACGACGTGTCCTTGAATGGATCGCCGACAGTGTCACCGACCACCGTTGCAGCGTGCAGCTCCGTTCCTTTCTGCTTCAGCTCGACCTCGACAATCTTCTTCGCGTTATCCCACGCTCCGCCGGCGTTGGCCATGAAGATCGCCTGATACAATCCGAAGATCGCGATCGAGATGAGGTAGCCGATGAAGAAGTACGGCTCGACGAAAGCGAAGCCGAGGGTGGCAAAGAATACGGTGAGGAAGATGTTGAACATTCCCTTCTGCGCGTACTTCGTGCAGATCTCGACCACCTTCTTGCTGTCGGCGATCGACGCCTTTTCGGTTGAGTCGAGATGGATGTTGGCCTTGATGAACTCCACCGCGCGATAGGCACCCGTCGTCACCGCCTGTGTTGACGCTCCGGTGAACCAGTAGATGATCGCGCCGCCGGTGATCAGGCCGAGCATGAAGGGCGGATGCATCAGCGACAGATTGGGCAGGTACTCCGGCTGGAGCCCGTGAGTGAGGCTCATGATGATCGAGAAGATCATCGTCGTCGCGCCCACGACGGCGGTGCCGATGAGAACCGGCTTGGCTGTCGCCTTGAAGGTGTTGCCCGCTCCGTCGTTGGCTTCGAGCAGGTGCTTGGCAAGCCCGAAGTTCGGAGTGAAGCCGTGGTCGCGCTGGATCTCGTCGGAAGCGCCGGGTAGCTGCTCGATCGTCGACAGCTCGAAGATCGACTGCGCATTGTCGGTGACGGGACCATATGAATCCACAGCGATCGTCACTGGTCCCATGCCGAGGAATCCAAACGCCACGAGACCGAATGCGAACACAGCCGGCGCCAGCATGAGAGCGCCCATGCCGAGCGTGCTCACGCCGTAGCCGATCGACATGAGTATCATGATCGTCATGCCGAGCCAGTAGGCGCTGAAGTCTCCCGCCACGAGGCCGGAGAGGATGTTGAGCGACGCTCCGCCCTCTCGTGACGATGTCACGATCTCGGCGACATGCTTCGAATCCACCGAAGTAAAGACCTTCACCAGCTCGGGAATGATCGCGCCGGCGAGCGTTCCGCAGGTGATGATCGCCGACAGCTTCCACCAGAGCGAGGAATCACCGCCGATGTTCGGAATGAGGAAATAGGAAACAATGAAGGTAAGGACCGCCGACACGATCGAAGTCAGCCAGACGAGCGATGTAAGCGGCGTCTCGTAGTTCATGTCGTCGGCGTCGACGAAACGGCTGCGGGCAACCGCCTCGTTCACGAGGTATGATAATCCGCTGGCAACAACCATCATGATGCGCATCGCGAAGATCCACACCAGGAGCTGTACCTGCGTCGCCGGCTCGTGTACCGCGAGAATAATGAACGAGATGAGCGCCACGCCCGTCACGCCATACGTCTCGAATCCGTCGGCACTGGGTCCCACTGAGTCGCCGGCGTTGTCGCCAGTGCAGTCGGCAATGACCCCCGGGTTGCGCGCGTCGTCTTCCTTGACGTTGAACACGATTTTCATCAGGTCCGAGCCGATGTCGGCAATCTTGGTGAAGATTCCGCCGGCGATGCGGAGCGCCGCCGCACCAAGCGATTCACCAATCGCGAAGCCGATAAAGCACGGGCCCGCGTAATCGCCCGGCACGAACA
>JAHFCS010000083.1 GCA_023249395.1 Gemmatimonadota bacterium | reverse complement strand
TCACCACCTGCGACATGGACATGCTGCGGCACTACCGTCCACGCGTGAACGTCGTGATCAGGCCGACGATCGCGGGTGGCACGGGATACGAAATAACAGGGCACCATGAAATCATGGTGCCCCTGCTCGCCTGGGCCGTTGTGGACCAGATGGAGCGCGCTACTTCCGAGGCGCCGCGCCCTTAGCTTTCCGAGGGTGTGGGCATCACCCGCGACTTAATAACGATTGATGCTCGTTCCCGACCAGCGCTCGCGCAGCCGGCGCGCAGTATCCGGCGCGAAGACGCGAATCGCGAGGTAAGCAACTCCTCCAACTATGAGCGCCTTGATCGCGAAACCGAGAAGCCAGAACGTCACGCCGATCAGAGTGCCGAAGATGCTGAATACAAGGCCCAATGCAATCATGCCGAGGATCACCATCAGGCCAGTCATAAATATTGTCTTGAGCATCGAGCCCATCTCCAGTACGGGGAATGTAGATAATACGATACTCCGATCCTCCTTGTTTCAGCTATGGCGGTGACCGCCGACGTGACGGTGGTTGGGGCAGGTGTCATCGGACTCACGACTGCGGTTGCGGCCGCCCGTCGAGGGCTCAGTGTCAGGGTAATCGGCGACCAGCGGCCCGGCGAAGCGTCGTCGGCTGCAGCGGGAATGCTCGCTCCGTCCGTTGAGCGGGCGGTTGGACCGGCACACGATTTCGCGATCGCGGCCCGCGATCGATATCCCGCCTATGTAGAGGATCTCGCCGAGCAGACGGGCATCAGGGTGTCGCTCAATCGTCTGGGAATTCTTCAGGTGGCGCTCACCGAGGCCGGTGTAAGGGGACTCCGCCGCACTACGCTGCCGGGAACAGAGTGGCTCCCGCGACCGGTGCTTGCTGAGGTAGAGCCGACCCTCGGACACGCCCTGGGAGCGATGCTCAATCCGGAAGATGGAGCCGTGGACAACATCAGCCTCATGCGCGCTCTGGGCGCATTGGCAGATGCATCCCCGCTGATAGCGCGGAGCCAGGGAACAGTCGCGAGTGTTCGGCGGGCGAAGCGGCCGCAGGTCGACCTGTCCGATGGAGAGTCCTATGAGACGCCCTGCGTCGTGATCGCCGGGGGGGCGTGGTCCTCGATGATCGACGGGATGCCTTTTCTCGCCATGGTTACGCCGGCTCGAGGTCAAATGATCGCGTATGGCTCCATTGGACTGCGTCATGTCGTTTACGGGCCGAGGGGCTACCTCGTTCCGCGGGGAAATCTGCAGACCGTTGCCGGAAGCACGATGGAGAACGTCGGCTTCGACTCGAACACCACAGGTGAGGGGCTCGCGCGAATTCGCTCGGCATCGGAGGAGATTGCGCCCGCTCTCAGCGTCACCCCGATACAACATTCGTGGGCCGGCCTTCGTCCGGTGACTCCCGACCTCCTTCCGTTGCTCGGCCCCGATCCTGAATATCCCTCGGTCGTATACGCATGCGGGCACTCGAGGAACGGGATACTCCTCGCCCCACTCACCGGCGATGTGGTCGCAGCGATAGCCGCCGGCGAGCCGGTAAGACACGACCTGTCACAATTTCGCCCCGACCGCTTTTAGGGTAGATTCCCCCGAACCAATGAGCGAAGTGCTATACCAGATCATGGGCCGCCACCGGGCAGAGCCACTGCCCGAGCGCAAGCCACCGTGGCTCAAAGTCAGGGCGCCGGGGGGACCCAACTACATAAGGCTCAAGCATTTAATGCGAGAGCTGGACCTCCACTCGGTTTGCGAGGAGGCCCACTGCCCGAATGTTGGCGAGTGCTGGGACCACGGCACCGCCACCTTCATGATCCTCGGCGACGTTTGCACGCGGAATTGCGCGTACTGCGCCGTCGCTCACGGACGTCCGCCCAGCTACGACATCGAGGAGCCGGAGAGGGTGGCGCGGGCGATAGCCCAGATGGGGCTGCAGCACGCAGTCATCACGTCTGTCGATCGCGACGATCTTCCCGACTTCGGAGCTTACATATTCGCCGAGACGATCAGGCGGATCCACGAACAGATGCCCGGCTGTTCTGTCGAGGTTCTCGTCCCCGATTTCCAGGGGAACGAGGCGAGCATTCGCGCCGTCCTCGAGGCTGGTCCGGAGATCTACAATCACAACACCGAGACGGTCCCGAGGCTTTACAAGAAGGCGCGTCCAGGCGGGCGATACGCTCGTGTGATGGAGATCTTCCGCCTGGCAAAGCGCGTCGCCCCGGAGATCCCCACGAAGACGGGAATGATCCTCGGCATGGGCGAGACCATCGAGGAAGTCGTTGAAGTCATGCGCGACTTGCGCAAGGTTGACGTCGACATCCTGACACTCGGTCAGTACCTGCGTCCCTCCGACAAGCACATCGCGCTCGACCGGTACTACACCCCCGCGGAGTTCAGCCAACTGTATGACGCGGGAATGGAAATGGGATTCCGGCACGTCGAGTCCGGACCTCTCGTGCGATCGAGCTATCACGCCTGGGAGCAGGTGCAGGCGGCGGGCGTATGACCGACGCGATCAAGCGCGAGCCCGCGCGGCCCGCGAAGAACCCCGCCGCGACGGCGCAGGTAGCTCCGCGCGAAGAAGCAACGCCCGCAAGCAACAACGGGTTGCCTCCGGATGATCAGGTTGCGCTCAGGAAAGAGCTCCTCAAATCCATGTTCCTCCAGCGCCGCTTCGAGGAGCGGTGCGCGGAAGCGTACGCGCTGGGAAAAATCGGCGGCTTTTGCCACCTCTATATCGGGCAGGAGGCAATCTCCGCCGGCACGATGTCGCTCCTTCGTCCCGACGACTATGTCGTTACGTCCTACCGGGACCACGGACAGGCGATCGCGCGGGGAATGAGCCCGCGAACGGTGATGGCGGAGCTCTTCGGGCGTCAGACCGGCTGTTCGGGCGGAAAAGGGGGGTCGATGCACCTCTTCGACAAGAGCCTCAACTTCCTCGGCGGACATGGCATCGTGGGCAGCCACGTACCTCTCGCCGCGGGGGTCGGCTGGGCGATCAAGTACCGCGGCGGCGACCAGGTGTGCGTCTGCTTCTTCGGCGAGGCAGCCGTCAACATCGGCGCATTTCACGAAGCGCTCAACATGGCGTCGCTGTGGAAGCTGCCGGTGGTGTTCATTATCGAGAACAACCGGTATGGAATGGGCACGGCAATCTCGCGCGCGACTGCGAACGAGGACGTGACCACCCGCGCCGCAGCGTACAAGATGCATGGCGAATCCATCGATGCGCAGGACGTCTTCGCCGTACGCGATGCCGTCGGTCGCGCGATTCAGCTCGCGCGGACCGAGAAAACGCCGACGCTTCTCGAGATGAGGACCTATCGCTTCATGGGACACTCGATGTCCGACGCGGCGAGCGGCACCTACAGGACGAAGGAAGAGCTGGAAGAGAACATGAAGCGCGATCCGATCCTCGTCCTCCGTGAGAAGATGCACGCCGCCGGCGAATTGCCGGAGGGAGATCTGGCAAAGATCGACGAGGAAGCGAAAGTCATCGCGCAGGACGCATGGGACTATGCTGATAAGAGCCCCGAGCCGCCGTTGAGCGAGCTGTGGGAAGACGTCGTGGTGGACACCACGAGCTGACGATGGCGGTTCTCACCTACCGTGATGCCCTCAACCAGGCCCTGCGCGAAGAGCTCATTCGTGACGACCGCGTCTTCCTGATGGGCGAGGAAGTGGCCCAGTACAACGGAGCGTACAAGGTCTCGAAGGGCCTGCTGGACGAGTTCGGTCCGATGCGAATCGTGGACACGCCGATAACGGAGCTCGGATTCGCTGGCGTGGGCATCGGCTCGGCAATGGTTGGGCTTCGCCCGATAATCGAGTTCATGACGTGGAACTTCGCCCTCCTCGCAATCGACCAGGTCGTCAACTCCGCGGCAAAGATGCTGTACATGTCGGGTGGTCAGTTCCCGATGCCGATGGTATTCCGTGGTCCCAATGGATCGGCGCTCCAGCTGTCCGCTCAACACTCGCAGGCGTGGGAGAGCTGGCTGGCCCACATCCCGGGACTCAAAGTCGTAACGCCGGCGACCCCGGCTGACGCAAAGGGACTCCTCAAGTCTGCGATCCGCGACGACAATCCGGTGGTGTTTCTCGAGGGCGAGATGCTGTACAACACCAGGGGAGAAGTGCCCGACGGAGAGTACACCATCCCTCTCGGGAAGGCGGACCTCAAGCGTGAAGGCGACGCATGCACCATCGTCGCCCATGGCAAAATGGCACTGCTGGCGATGCAGGTGGCCGACACGCTGGCCAAGGAAGGAATCGCTGTCGATGTAGTCGATCTCCGCACGGTGCGCCCGATGGACGTCGAGACAATTGCCATCTCGGTGCGCAAAACGAATCGCGCTGTCGTACTGGAAGAAGGCTGGGAGATCTGCGGTGTCGGCGCGCAGGTGGTTGACTTCATTCAGCGGGAATGCTTCGACGACCTCGACTCGCCCGTTCTGCGCGTCCATCAGGAGGACGTGCCGATGCCGTACGCTAAGAATCTCGAGAAGGCCGCGAAGCCCGACGCTGCCAAGGCGATCGCCGCTGTGAAGAAAGTCATGTATCTCGCCTGACGATCATGGCGGCCAAGGTTGTGATGGAGGCTCTCTCGCCGACGATGGAAGAGGGACGCCTGGTGAAATGGCTCAAGAACGAGGGCGATGCCATAAAGTCGGGCGACATCCTTGCCGAGGTCGAGACCGACAAGGCAGTGATGGAGCTGGTTGCCCGCAGCGATGGCGTTCTACGCAAACGGCTCGCGAATGAAGGAGATGCGTCGCCGGTGGGAACGCTCCTCGCCGTAATCGCGGCGCCCGATGAGAACATTGACGAGCTGATTGCGGGCGCCGGTGCTGCACCGGCAGCGGCGTCAGCCGCACCAGCCGCACCGCCACCCGCAGCTCCGCCAGCGGAATCGCAGGGCGAGGCTTCGACGCCTCTCGAAGAATCCGCACAAGCGGCGCCCGTCATGGCGCCTCCGGCTCCGCCGAGGGCGTCACCGCAGCCACTTCCACCACCTGCACCACCTGCACCACCTGCACCACCTGCACCACCGTCAGTCGGGGCAAACGGTCGTCAGCGCTCTTCCCCGCTCGCCCGGCGGCTCGCCTCCGATCGCGGAGTCGAGCTGTCGCGCGTGCGCGGCTCCGGACCCGGCGGACGAATCATCAAGCGCGACATTGAGAGCGCGATGGCCGCCGCGACAGCACGTCCCAAGCCCGCCGCAGCCCAGCCCGCCAAGCGACTGATCAGCCGCGAAGGCGATTACCAGGACATTCCGCTTACACAGATCAGGAAGACGATCGCGCGGCGATTATCCGAATCGCTCGGTCCGATACCGACGTTCTATCTCACCGCCGAATTCGACATGGTCCGCGCGACGGAAATGCGCGCGGCGCTCAAGGAGATCGGCGATGAGTTCAAGGTTTCCTTCAACGACATCGTTCTCAAGGCTGTCGCGAATGCTCTCGCCGACCATCCTGAAGTCAACGCCCACTGGATGGCAGATCGCATCCGCCACTTCAATCGTGTGCACGTCGCGATGGCTGTCGCGGTCGAGGAAGGGCTGATCACGCCGGTCATTTTCGACGCCGATCGCAAGTCGCTTTCCGACATCTCACGCGAGGCGAAGCAGCTCGCCGAGCTGGCGCGCCAGCGCAAGCTCACACCCGAGCAATACACCGGTGCGACGTTCTCCGTATCCAATCTCGGGATGCTCGACATCGATGAGTTCACGGCGATCATCAATCCACCTGAGGCGGGAATTCTCGCGGTTGGCGCCGTCGCGCCGAGACCGGTAGTGGTCGACGGCAGCATCGTCGTGCGCGAGCGAATGCGCGTGACGATGAGCTGCGACCACCGCGTTATCGACGGCGCGACAGGCGCTCGCTTCCTCCAGGCGCTTCGGAGACTGATCGAGAACCCGCTGCTGCTCGTCCTCTAGACACCAACCAGAAAAACTTCCATGGCTTCTTTCGACGTGATCTTCATCGGTGGCGGACCCGCCGGATACGTCGGCGCGATTCGCGCCGCCCAGCTCGGGATGTCTGTCGCCGTCGTGGAGCGCGACGGACTCGGCGGCACCTGCGTTATCTGGGGATGCATTCCCGCCAAGGCGCTGCTCGAATCCGCCTCGCTCGCGAACAAGGTGAGAAAGGCCGCCGATTTCGGCATCACCGTCACCGATCCCAAGTTCGACTACGGAGTGGCGATGAAGCGCTCCCGCGCCGTCGCCAACCAGAACTCGAAGGGTGTCGAGTTTCTCTTCAAGAAGCACAAGATCACATACATCAAGGGGACGGGGAAACTTGCCGGAAAGAACTCGGTTTCGGTAAAGACCGCCGAAGGCAAGGATGAGAAGCACGAGGCAAAGAAAGCGGTAGTGATTTGCACCGGCTCACGCGTAAAGGGACTGCCGCAGGCCGGACTCGAGCTCAACAGAACCACGATCATCTCGTCCGACGAAGCGCTGATCCTCGAGCGTGCTCCAAAGACGATGGCAATCGTCGGCGCCGGAGCGGTGGGGTGCGAGTTCGCCGACGTATTCAATGCGTTCGGAACCCAGGTGACGCTGATCGACGTCATGCCCGCGATTCTTCCGCTCGAGGACGGCGAATGCTCGGCGGAGCTGGCGAAAGCATTCAGGAAGAGAAAGATCGACGTCATCACCGGAGCCAAGATCGGAAACGTGAAGGTCGGCAAGGGATCTGTCACGATGAGTTTGGACGCCGGGGGAAAGAGCCAGAGCCTCGAGGTCGAACAGGTTCTCGTTGCCGCCGGTCGAGCGCCCAACGTCGAGGACGTCGGTCTCAAGGAAGCGGGCGTGCAGCTCACCGATCACGGGTTCATAAAGATCAACGAGCGGATGGAGACGACCGCCAAGGGCATCTACGCAATCGGCGACGTCGCCGGACCTCCGATGCTGGCGCACAAGGGATCGCGCGAAGGTGTCGTGCTCGCCGAGCTGCTAGCTGGCGATCCACACGTCCAGATGATGAACTACGGCAACATCCCGAACGCGACGTACTGCCATCCGGAGGTCGCCTCGGTGGGTCTCACCGAGCAACAGTGCAAGGAGAAAAAGCTCGACTTCAAAGTCGGGAAATTCCCCTTCGCCGCGAGTGGCAGGGCGCGTACGTCCGGCGAGACCGAAGGGTTCGTCAAGATCATTCGCGACGCGAAATACGGCGAGATCCTCGGCGCCCACATAGTCGGGTCACACGCGACGGAAATCCTGCACGAGATCGTCGTCGCGCGCGCGAACGAGTTCACTGTTGACGAGGTCGATCTCGCGATCCACGCCCATCCGACGCTGTCGGAGGCAGTCGCCGAAGCGTGTCTCGATTCCGTCGGCAAGGTTCTGCACATCTGAGGGGTCGCGTGCGGTGACGACGGGCCGAGTGGGGAACGAGCTGTGGGTCGTTTCGCTCGGGCGAACTCCCTATGAGGAGGCGCTGGAGCTCCAGCGCGCGCTCGCCCGGGAGCGCATCAGCGGCGCGATTCCCGAGGACATGCTGCTGCTCGTCGAGCATCCTCCGGTCGTCACGCTTGGCCGATCGTCCAAGGCGCAAAACCTGGTGTCGAGCAGCGAATACCTCGCGTCGAAGGGCGTTGAGCTGTTCGAGGTCGAGCGCGGCGGGGACGTGACCTTTCACGGGCCCGGGCAGCTCGTCGGCTATCCGATAGTCGACCTGAAGCGTCACCGGCAGGATCTCCACTGGTTTCTTCGCCAAGTCTAGGAAGCGCTGATCCGCACCCTGGCCGCATTTTCCATCTCCGCCGAGCGAAATCCCGGCTTCACGGGCGTTTGGACGAGCGGTCGCAAGATCGCGTCGATCGGCGTCCATGCGCG
>JAHFCS010000082.1 GCA_023249395.1 Gemmatimonadota bacterium | reverse complement strand
AGACAGGCGATGGAAAGGCCGCTGCAAACTGGGTGATGGGCGAGGTGCAGGCCGCGCTCAACGCCACTGGCGTGTCGATCTCGGAATTTGCCGTGCGACCGTCCGATCTCGCGCAGCTCATCAACATGATTCGCGACGGACTGGTCAGTCACGCCGCTGCAAAGCGCGTCTTCACCCGAATGGCCGAGAGCGGAAAATCTCCCGCCCAGATAGCCCACGACGAAGGACTTCTGAAGGTGGGGGACGACGCCGCGCTCGCCGGGTGGATCGATGAAGTCCTGTCCGAGCATCCAGAGGAGGCGAAGCGCTATCTTGCCGGCGAACGGAAGCTCCAGGGCGTGATCGTCGGCTTCGTGATGAAGAAATCAGGCGGGCGCGCCGATCCCAGGCGCGTCAATCAGTTGCTCGTGTCGCGCGCCGGCGGGGGAAAGAGCGGCTGATCGAGCTGCCTGGCGTAAGCCAGAGTCGAGCGCGGCATGCCGAAGTGTGTGCGTGCTTCCTCTGCAATGTGCATGTCGTCACCCCCGCGCCTCAGTGCCGCCCGGCGCACTCTCTTCGCCGCCCGCAGCGCATGCGCTCCCGAGGGATCGAGGGTGTAGGGTTCAGCGTCCTCGAAGCGATTGAACAGGTCGATGATGAAGTCGTAGGATCTCGCCATGTAGAGCGCAATGTCCTCCTGCTGGAGATCCCACCGGCTCTTCTCCGACACCATGTGGAAGATCCGCTGCCACGATTCGCTGTCGGCAACGTAGACCATCCCGCGGAATATCCGCCGGTTGGTCGACGTGCTGAAGATCGTCGGACTCAGTATGCGGTCGAGGTGCTCGTCCGATGCCGAATGATCGAGAAGGATCACCTCGCGCGCCCGGCGGCTGTAGCGCTCGCCGATGTGAGTGTCGAAGCGGCTCTCCCAGTAGCTGTGTCCGAGCGCCGTGGTCGTCGAGGTGATTGCCAGCTGATGCGGAACGAAATAGTTGTGCGCCACCGCGTCAGCTGCCAGATGGGCGAGGTATCCGAGACCGAAGGCCCGCATCCGCTCGGCGCGCGCCTCGGAGTAGATCTCCAGTCCCACGGTCCACGAGTGACAGTGTCGTCCCGCCGCGGCGTATTTCTTTGCCATGCTCGTGTCGGCGGCGATGCTTCCGTAGAGGAAGTCATAGGGAAATGTGCCGATCAGCTCGCTTATCGCCTGGGGCAGTAGAGGCAGTGACCGCATCACTGCCTCGCCAAGAAAGATGTGCGTGCCAGGGGTCCAGGCGTAGGCGACTGATGGCGTGGCGGCCAGCAGCAGCACCGCGACGCAGAAAGCAAGCGTGACAACGATCAACGGCTGCCTCATCGACAGCCGGAGCGACGCTCTAGATACCGATCCGCTTGCGTTGGCGGCGTACCGCTTTGCGAAGATCGGACATCTCCTCGCGCACGACGTCGTTGATTGCTTCCCGGGCCGAGTCCACGTATTCCCGCACCGACTCCGCCACATCGTCGAGTGGCAGATCGTCAATCATCTCAGCGCCCTTTTCCTGGGCGGCACGATAGCCACGCGCTGTGCGTTTGCCCGCCCACCTCGCGCCTTCTCGTCCCTGCTCGGCAACCCACCGCGCGCCGGGAGCTGCGCGATCGCCCGCCCATCGCGCGCCCTCGAGCCCCGCGATCCCGGCGAACCTCGCGCCACGTCCGGCGGCTCCGATGATCGGGCCTATGGGACGGCGGCCACCAGGTCCCGTTCGGAAGAGAAGCGTCACCGCGGCGCCTACCGCGGCGCCGAGGAGCGCCGCCGTCAGCAGATCGAACTGCTGCTCGCGGTCGTCATCCGAGTTGTTCGTCACGGGGGCGGACGCGCGGGCGCGGCTTCTCCCACCCGGGCTCGCCTTCAATGTATCTGGCATCTACCGACTCCTCCTTTTCAAATGCTTCATGAATTCCAGTGCGCACTCCGCGCAACGTCGATGCGGTCGAGACGAACGCGGACTCGGCCTCTTCCTGAACAACAGCGAGCAGCGCATTCAGCTCCTTGATGCGGTCTTCCGCTAGCTCGACCGACGACATCAGACGCTGATTCGCCGAAGCGACAGTCTGACTGACCTTCTGAACGTCGACCCGCAGCGACGTCGTGACATAATTGACGTTATCGGCAATCGCGCTCGCGTGCCGCATGATCGGATTGATATCGCCATAGATCTTGTCGAGCATGTCGCTGATCTTGCCGTAGCTCTTGCGGAAATTCCACGCTGCCGGCACGAGTGCGACGGTGAGGACGAGCAGCGCAATGGAAATGAGCCCGCTCGCGTAGGTCGTGATCTTCGCGAAGAGTCCCGGCTCGACGGCCACCTGCTTCGTGACGATCGTGTCGGGCAGAGCCGCAGCGGCCTGGAGCAGCCAACTGGACCCCGTCGTCAGCCATGCGCTCATGCGCCTGTCGTGTGCAAGGGTAGGGCCATCTTCGAGTGCTCCGATGGAAGCGGTACAAACAGTGCTGCTAGCGATATATTAGCGCAACCGCTCGAACTCAATGGCCCCGAGGGGTCAAAGATCTCGGGCGGCTCTCCCGACAGGTCCCCACTCAGCACTTAGAAGAGACTCAATGCCCGCAGTCCAGTACATCGTCGAGGGTGGTCGCACCCTGCACGGCACGATTCGTCCCTCGGGCAACAAGAACGCGGCTCTGCCGATCGTGGCGGCCGCGCTCCTGTCCGAGAACGTCGTGCGTCTCGACAATGTGCCGCACATCCGCGACATCGAGACCCTTATTCAGCTCATCCGGTCGGTCGGAGTGAGCGTGGATTGGACCGCGCCCAACTCTCTGTCGATTCAGGCCAAGGAGGTCCACGCGCGCGATCTCGATCCAGAGCTCTGCGCGAAGATACGAGCCTCGATTCTGCTTGCAGCGCCGCTGCTCGCCCGCTGCGGCGAGATTACGCTTCCGCCGCCGGGCGGTGACGTCATCGGCCGTCGCCGGCTGGACACGCACTTCCTCGCCCTCGAGCAGCTGGGCGCGAAGATGTCGTTCGAAAAGGGACTCGTCCGCCTGAGCGTTGCCGGCTTTAGGGGCGCCGACGTGTTCCTCGATGAGCCCAGCGTCACCGCCACCGAGAATGCGCTCGTCGCCGCATGCTCCGCCAAGGGGAATACGGTTCTTCGGAATGCAGCCAGCGAGCCACACGTCCAGGATCTTGCGCATTTCCTGCGCGCGATGGGCGCGCGCATCGACGGAATCGGGACCAACTGCCTGAGGGTCGAGGGCGGGCACGCGCTCGGACGAGACGAAGTGAGACACACCGTCGGTCCGGATCACATCGAGGTTGGCTCCTTCATCGGACTGGCCGCGACAACGCGCTCCGAGATCCGGATCGCGGATGCGGGCATAGAGCATCTTCGTTCGACGCTCATGGGCTTTGCGCGGCTGGGCATCGAATGCGTCGAGGACGGTGACGACCTGATCGTTCCCGCGAAGCAGCGACGAAAGATCCAGGCGGACCTGGGCGACCACGTTCCCAAGCTCGAGGATCAGCCGTGGCCGGCATTCCCCGCCGACACGATGTCGATCGCAATCGTCACCGCGACGCAGTGCGAGGGGCTGATCCTGATGCACGAAAAGATGTTCGAGTCCCGACTGTTCTTCGTCGATAAGCTGATCACCATGGGAGCGAAGATCGTGCTGTGCGATCCGCACCGCGCGCTCGTCGCCGGCCCGTCCGCGCTGCACGGCGCCACACTGGATTCGCCCGACATCCGTGCCGGCATGGCGCTGCTCATCGCGGCCCTCGGTGCAGAGGGGCGGAGCGTAATCAACAACGTCGGCCAGATCGAGCGCGGATACGAGCGGATCGACGAGCGACTCGTCGCGCTCGGCGCCGGCGTCCGGCGAGTGGACGACCGGAGAAAGTGACGTCGGCCGGGGCAGAGCTCGACAGAGAAGAGGTCCCAGACTTTCAGAGCTTCGGAGTCCGCGCGTTCACCACCACGCGCAGAGTCGGCACCTTTGGCCTCGCCGGTCCCGATCCCGTCGGCGAAGTGATGTCGCGATGGACTGAGCTTCAGTCCGAGCTATCCGGCAACGCGCGGAGACTGGTGATCGGGCGGCAGGTGCACGGTATCCGCGTCCTTACTCATTCGGGTGGCTGGGAAGGTCTTCTTCGAGCCGGTGAAGCCGACGGCCACCTTGCGCTGGAGAAGGGAATCGCGCTCAGCGTCTCGGTCGCGGACTGCGTCCCGGTATTCATCGCGCATCCGTCGGGGGTGGTGGCGATGCTCCACTCGGGATGGCGCGGCACGGCGGCGAGAATCATCGACAGCGGTCTGGCCTCCTTCGCGCGCCACAGGATTCCACCTGACGAGCTGATGGTCCATCTCGGTCCCGCGATCTGCGGGCGCTGCTACGAAGTGAGCGCCGAAGTTCGCGCCCAGCTCACCGGCCAGCCTGCGAACCGGGCGGGGAATGTTGACCTACGATCGCTACTTGCCGAACACACGCACGACGGCGGGGTGCAGAGAATCACGGTCTCGCCGTACTGCACCCGCTGCGACAACGATCGCTTCTTCTCTCACCGTGCGGGCGACACCGGACGGCAAGTGGGAGTGATCGTCGCCAGTCTTTTGTAAGACCTTAGACCCGGAGCGTGGCGCGTTGAGCGTTCACTGTCATCCAGTCGCCAGTTGTTCAGTGCAAACGGGACAACGCTGAACGGAAGAAACTGGGAACTCTCAACACGCCACTGTCTGGGTTTTCATCTGGAACAGCAAGGTTGAGAGGCGCACTATCTATCAATCGCGCGCACTTCCAGCGTCTTGACTCTATAGTTTCATCCCTCTAGATTCTCTAGAGTTACGCGACGATCGCCGCGGACGGAAATGTGGGGATGCCCCCCACATTTTTTTGTTTCGTGATCAAAGCTCGAAATTAGATGAACGACGCGCTACAAGCTATTGTGAATTCGGAACTTATACCTCTTGGACTGGAGCTTTTTGAACTCCGGACGGGGGGCACCAAAGGCCGGCCGGTGCTGGACGTTCGAATTGACCGCACTGACGGAGAAAAGGTGACGATAGAGGATTGCGCGCGGGCATCGCGGGCGATCGAGGCAAGGCTGGATGCGGCGGCGTACGCCGGCACGAGATACGTGCTGGATGTTTCGTCGCCGGGTATCGAGCGGCCGCTGAGAAATGCTGGTGACTGGCGAAGGTTCGTTGGCCGCGATGCGGTCGTGACGACCGACGAAGTTGACGGCGGACCAAGGGCAGGCTCGCGCGAAGTTCGAATTGCCGGCGTCGAAGGCGACGCAGGCGCTGAAGTGATTGTCGTGGAGGACGCTGGCGGTAACTCGCTGCGGATCCCGCTGGCGGCCGTGAAGAAGGCTCGCCTGGCATTCAACTGGAAACGGTAAGGAGCAAGAATGGCAGGTTCACTCGAAATCTTGTCTGCGATCAAGGAGCTGACGAATTCAAAGCAGCTCGATCGTACCGAATTGCACGGCCTCCTGTACGACGGGATACACGCTGCGCTTGCCAAGAAGCACGGCCCCAACGTCCAGGCCGAAGTCGACATCGACGAGGACAAGGGCACGATCCGCATCGTCCGTCTGATGACTGTCGTTGACGAGGTTACCGACCCGGCGCGGGAAATCTCCCTCGAGGAAGCCCGCTACGACGACGAGGAGTTCCAGGTCGGCGACGTGATGGAAGCGCCGGTAGATTTCGCCGAGTTCGGCCGGATGGCTGTCCTTGCTGCGAAGCAGCGCATCATCCAGCGCGTCCGCGAAGGCGAGCGCTCGAAGATTCGCGACGAATTCTCCAGCAGAGTAGGCGACCTCCTGTCGGGAGAGGTCCAGCAGATCGAGCGCGGCAAGCTGGTGATCATGCTCAACAAGTTCCGCGAGGCGGAGGCGATCATCCCCTACCGCGAGCAGAACCACCGCGAGCATTTCCACCAGGGCGATCCGATTCGCGCGGTCCTCAAGCGCGTCGAAGAGACGCCCAAGGGTCCGCGTCTCATGCTAAGCCGCGGCGACCCGATGTTCGTCAAGGCGCTGTTCAAGCTCGAGGTCCCCGAGATTCAGCAGGGGATCGTCGAGATTCGCGCCGCTGCGCGCGAAGTTGGGAATCGCACCAAGATCGCTGTCTTCTCGCGCGACGACTCCGTCGATCCTGTTGGAGCGTGCGTCGGTCTCAAGGGCTCACGTGTCCAGGCGGTGGTGAATGAGCTGGGAGGCGAGCGCATCGACATCGTCCCTTGGTCGGCCGATCCGGAGCGTTTTGCGAAGCTGGCGCTCGCGCCCGCTCGTGTCGCGCGCGTGTTAAGCGATCCGGCGACGAAGACGATTCAGGCCGTGGTGGACGAGGACCAGCTGTCGCTCGCCATCGGCCGCAACGGACAGAACGTGAGACTCGCGTCCGAGCTCACCGAGTGGAAGATCGAGCTATACTCGAGCCGCGAATGGATGGAGCGCGGCAGCGACACCCAGATCTTTGCGCCGCTGCCGGGAGAACCCGAAGAGGTCGTCAATCCGCGGCTGTCGGAGATCGATGGTCTCGAGCCCGCTACTGTCGCTGTCCTCGAGGAGGCGGGTTATCGCACGCTCGACGACATCATCGATCTCGAGCGCGAGGACTTCCTCCGTCTGGCGGGAATCGCACCCGAGGAAGCGGATCGCCTGATGACGATCATCGATGAGCTGACCACCGAAGATGGAGGAGACGCTGCCTCCGGCGAAACGCCCAGAGCCGCCCCGGCGACCGCGACTCCGGAAGCACCGGCAGCTCCGGGCGAAGCTGTGGTGGAGGGTGGCACGGCGGGAAGTGAAGGCGGGGCCGGCGACGCGACGAATGCCCGCGACGGAGAGGTGAGTGTCGGCGCCCGCGCCGGAAGCGCTCCGTCCTCGAAATCGGACGAGCGAAAGGGCGAGTGATGGATGCGTCTGTCCGCCGAAAAGTGCTCGGACTCGTCGGGCTCGGGATCCGCGGACGACGCGCCGTCGTGGGTGTGCAACAGGTGCGGGATGCGGCGCGTCGCGGCAAGCTGAAACTGGCGCTTGTGGCGGGGGATGCGTCGAAGAATAGTTTGAACAAGGTGGTTCCGCTCCTGACGGCGCGGGGTGTGGTGATGATCGACGGCTTTACATCCGGAGAGCTGGCCGGCGTGAGTGGCCGCGAATCGGTTTCGGTGATGGGAGTGCTCGATGCGGGTCTGGCGCGGGGAATCCGGGAAGCCGCGCCGGATGCAATCAGGATGGGGGTTGCTGGCGCTGAGAAGCAGCGGGCAGTCAGGAATCAAGGAGGCAGGTTTTGAGCAAGCTTCGCGTTAACGACATGGCAGGTGAGTTCGGGATATCCGTCGACGAGGTGATCACTCTCCTTCGTCAGATGGATATGCCCGTGCGCAGTCATGTCAGCCCGCTCACGGACGACCAGGTCGCCCGCATTAGAGTTCGGTGGGAGCGCGAGAAGCGCGCGCGGGCTACTGCTCCAGCCGCTGCTCCGGCCCGTCGCCGCCGCGGCGCCACGGCCCCCGCTCCCGAAGCGCCGCCTCCGGTGGTGGAGACACCACCTGAAGCCGGAGCCTCACGCCGCCGTCGGCGCGTTGTGGAGACACCTGTCGCGCCGGTCGAGCCGGCTGTCGAACCCGCTGTTGGAGCAGAGCTGCCGCTGCCGGGCTCCGGAATCATCGACAAGGCCGCCAAGGCACGAGAGGCGGCGAAGGCTGCGGCTCCTGCGCCGGCGCCTGTTGAAGAAAGGAAAGCGGAAGGAGAAGAGGAAGTCTCGGAGTCGCGTGCTGCGACTGCACCTGCGCCGTCGCGCGCTGCGCCACAGTCTGCCGCGGCGGCTTCGCCAACGGCGACGCAGCCGCCGCAGCAGCAGATTCCGCCGTCAGCCTCGTCACA
>JAHFCS010000003.1:16832-27311 GCA_023249395.1 Gemmatimonadota bacterium | reverse complement strand
GCAGCACCGGGGTCGATGACGACACTCGCCAGGTCGTACCCATCAATTCGTCTTCGCGGGAACTACACGGGGCCAATCAGCATGAAGGGGACGGCGCCCGATCTCGACGTCGTGACCACGCTGACGGGAGCAGGCGGAACCATTGCCTATACCGGAAAGGTGGATGCAAACATTCCGACCTACGGTGCGCACGGCGGAGGGACAGTTTCGGGTCTCAATTTCCGCGCGCTGATCGAGAATCCCAAGGCGCCGCGGACAAGCCTCGCCGGCGACTACGTCGTTGACTTCGTCGGCGACTCGGTGATCACGGGCACGGGCACACTCAGGACGACCCTCAAGGGCACGATCGAGAAGATCGACATCGCGTCGTCCACAGCCACGCTCCGCGTGGACAAGGGGATGGCGTACGTCGACACGCTTCTCGTCCACAGCGCATCTGCGAACGCGAGTGCGTCGGGCTCGGTGGCAATGACGGAGGCGGGCCCGGGGAAGCTCGGGTTCGTCGTGTCGATCGATTCGCTCTCCGATGTGAAGCGCTACGTAAACACCGCGACCTCGCTGCCGGCCGATTCCCTGCGCGGCTCGGTACGCATTGCCGGCGAAGTCAGCGGGACGCCGAGCAGCATGGCGGTGGCCGGTACGGTCTCCGGCCGCGAGCTCGCGGCTCAAGGCAGACGCATCGAGGCTCTGAGCGGAAAGTTTGCGTTGCGGGATCTGGCCCGGAATCCGAACGGCACGTTGAACCTGCGCGCGGATAGCGTGAGTGCCGGTGCTGTTGGATTCACGTCGGTCGAGGCGAATGCAAAGATGGATTCGACCGGCCTCGCGGTTTTCGACGCGTCGCTCGCCAGCGGCAACGGGGTTGTTTCGGGGCTTCGGGGGACAGCCATGCGCACCGGCGACACGACGCGGATATCTCTCGACAGCGGCATGGTCACCGTGTCCGCGGGATCGAGCTACCGGCTCGACGCACCGGCGCACGTCACTCTCATCCCGGGCGGAGGGTCGCTCGATTCGCTGCTGCTGAGCTATTCGAAAGCGAAACTTGCAGTTCGCGATGTGCGGCTGGTCGGCGACTCGGTGCGCGGAAACGTGCGGACCGACAGCGTTGACCTCGGGCTTCTCGAGGCGTTTGTTCCAGGACTGCAGAGCGCGCACGGCGCGCTGGTCGCAAACGTGGACGTCGCCGGCACTGTGAAACAGCCGGTACTGGCCGGCCAGTTCAGGATCACCGACGGCGCGGCAACTCTCACCAACGTCGGAACCCGTCTCGAGCACATCAACGCCGATGTTGCACTCGACAAGGACACCGTCTTCATAAAGCGCCTGTCGGTCGAGACGCAGCGCGAACGTCGCGGCACAATGTCGGTGGACGGCTTCGTCAATCTCGCGCGCTACGACAATCCGGAATTCGCACTTAGGGCACGAGCCGACAACTTCCACATCATCGAGAAGCCCGGCCTCGCCTCGCTGGACGTGTCCACCGACAGTGTCATCACGCTGCGCGGCATGTACAGGGGGGCGACGGTGACCGGCGCCATCAAGGTAGACCGAGGGACGATCTACATCCCCGAGCTCATTACCAAGAAGATCGTGGACCTCAGCGATCCAGAGTTCGCCGGAATCGTCGACACACTCCTTGCACGCGACCGGAAGCTGCTTCCCGAAACGCCGAGCGATTTCGCGAAGAACCTGAGCCTCGAGAATGTCCAGGTGAACATCGGCGACGCAGTGTGGCTTCGCTCATCGGAAGCGAACGTCAAGCTCGGCGGCTCGCTCAATGTGACGCTCGGAAAGAGCTCCCAGACCGGCGAGTCGTCGCAGCTCGCGCTCGAGGGAACGCTCAACGCGGTGCGCGGCACCTACCGGCTGAACCTCGTTGACCCGTTCGTGCAGCCGACGTTCGACGTCGAAAGCGGGAGTCTCCGCTTCTTCGGGACTCCGGACCTGAATCCAACGCTCGACATCCGCGCGATCCACACCATCCGGCAGCCGAGACAGCGCAGCGCCAACGTTCGTGACATCCGTGTGCGGGTGACGATCAGCGGAACGCTCGAGCGTCCTCAGCTCTCTCTTGACAATCCCGACAACCTGCCGCTCTCGCAGTCGGATCTGCTGAGTTACCTCATCACCGGGGAGCCGGCCATCGCTCTCGACAACAGCGGCGCGGAGTACCAGTCGCAGCTCGCGTCGGTCGCGATCCGCTATGGCGGAAACCTGCTCACCAATGCGATTCCCAAGAACGTGCTCGACATCGTCGAGCTGCAAACGGCGGGTTATGACGCGTCAGCGCGGACAACCGACCCGTACTACTATAACCTGCTCAACACCCGCGCGATCCTTGGCAAGCAGATCGGAAACCAGTGGTTCATCGGATTGAGCACCGGGCTCTGCGTCGTAAACGCGAGCAATTTCGTCGAGAACTTCGGCCTCAAGCTCGAGTACCGCTTCAACTCGATCTATTCGGCACAGGCTGGCATCGAGCCGGGATCGAGCGATCTCACGTGTGCCCGCTCCAACGCCAGCCAGATTCAGCAGCAAACGCCGCGGCAGCTCGGATTCGATCTTTTTCGCACTTGGCGCTTCTAGCCTTGGCTGCTAACATCGTTGCGGGTTTCCGCCGCCGCTCGTCGGATTCATGCGGAGGTAACCTCGCGAGCGGAACGTCGGCGGCCGAAGGCGAAAGGGGGAAAGAACCAATGCCGGATCTGCACGAAAAGGACGCGATGATCTGCCGCTCCTGTGGAAACGAGGAGCGGGCGTCCGAAGGCTATCCCTGCGCTTCGTGCGGGACGTTCATCTGCGTGATCTGCAGCTTTCGGGGCGTGGTGCGCTGCCGAAAGTGCGCCGCTGAGCAGCAGCAGCCCGAACCCGCCCGGACGCCTCTCCGCGAGATTCCATTGATAGACTGGCCAGAGCATTGAGGCAGGTTGTAGCAAAGACTCCCATTGCGCCGGTCCTGGGCGAGCCGCGAGCCACGAGCACGCAGGAGACCCAACTCCTCTACGGCCACTGCGCCAGCGTCGTGGCCACCGAAGGCCATTGGCTGCGAGTGAGGGGAGCGGACGGTTACGAGGGCTGGATGCACGAAGGATATACTACCCCGTGCGAAGACGCCCCCGCTGCCGAGTGGGCGTGGGATATCGAAGGCGAGCTCTCGATGGGCTGCAGCGTTCGCGATGCCAAAGGCATCACCCTCGACCTTCCCCTCGGCGCAGTAATAGGCGGCGCCCACTGTATTGCCGGCAGAACGATGGGCATCGCGCGCCGCCGCTCGACGTTTCCGCCGACGGCGGATGCCATCGTCGCTTCGACGACGGAACTCTTTCAGGGAACGTATTACCAGTGGGGTGGCATCACGCCGTGGGGTGCCGACTGCTCGGGAATGCTGCAGAGCATCTTCGCGCTGCACGGCATTCATCTGCTCCGTGACGCGTGGCAGCAGGCGACTCAGGGACTGGCGGTGGAGGGGGGCCTGGAGGACGTCCGTCCAGCCGACCTGCTCTTCTTCAGCGATCGCGAGGATGGTCACATCACTCATGTCGCGATGGTAATCGGAGGTGCAAAGGCGGTTCACATCGCGCTCGGCCGTGGGGGCCATTGTCTCGAATCCCTGAAAGGCGGCGACGACTACGCGCGGGCGCTGATAGAGCGATTCCGCTTCGCCCGCAGGCTCGTCGGCTAGCTCACCATCGCGTTGGACTGTATCGGCACCGGCTGCGCGCTGCTCACGAACAATCTCACGTCGGCCGTCGGCTCACCGTCGAGAGCGACACGCATCGTGTAAAGGCCCGGAGAGTTCAACGGCAGGTCGATCACGGCAATTATCGGAAGGTCCATCTCGAAGGTTGGATTCGGTCCGGGCGCGACGTTGAGTTCGCCGTCCGACGACCAAAGCTCTTCGTCGCCTGGACTCAGCCAGCGAAAGGTGAGTGTGTGGTGTCCCGTGTCCTCCATGGTTCCTTTGAGGCGGAGGACGAAGTGAGTTCGCGGATGGAGCGCTGGAAACCCGCCCACCTGAAGCGCGTCGAACACGCCAAGGACGTTGAGCTTCCCTTCCTGCGACAGATTTGCACCGTCGGCAAAGACGGCAAACGATATATGCATCGGCAGAGAAAGTAGCAGCGGAGTGGCGGGAGTTGCTAGTTTCCCCGGATGACTTCGCCCGAGGAACATGGCACATTCGGAAAGACCGACCTGCTGCTGATGCTGATGGCGCTCATCTGGGCGGTCAACTTCAGTGTCATCAAGTACGCGACGGGAGTGCTCTCGCCACTCGCCTTCACCGGGCTGAGAGTCGGGATCGCGGCGTCGGTGCTTCTCTCGATCGCCTTCGCACAGCGACATCCATGGCCTCCCAGGCGCGACATCATCTCGCTGATGTTTCTTGGCGTGATCGGCAACGGCATCTATCAGCTACTCTTCGTCGAGGGTCTGTCGCGCACCAGGGTGGGGAACGCGGTGCTGATCGTCGCCGCCGCGCCGGCGTTCATCGCGGTGGTGAGCCGCCTCAAGGGCATCGAGCTGGTCCGGCGGCGCACGCTCGGCGGGATCGCGCTCTCGATCTGCGGCGTCGGACTCGTTGTGCTCGGAAGCGCCCGGACCGACCACCGGAACGCGACGCTGATCGGAACTCTGCTCGTATTCTGCGGCGTTCTGTGCTGGACCGCCTTCACGGTGGGATTGCAGCCGCTCGCCGTTCGCGTCGATCCGATCCAGCTCTCGGCGCTGACGATGTCGGGCGGTGTTCTGCCGTTGCTGATCGCGACTCCTCGCGCGCTGGTGGCGACGCGGTGGAATGAAGTCGGCCCGGCGGCGTGGGCGTCGCTGTTCTACGCGAGCGTGATCTCGATGGTCATCGCGTACCTTTTCTGGTATCGGGGACTCCGCGTCCTCGGACCGACACGCACCGCGGTGTACGGTAATCTTCAGCCGGTGATCGCGATCCTCGTCGCCTGGATATTTCTCGGTGAATCGCCGACAGTGTGGCAGGGAGTCGGCACGGGCACCATCATGACTGGAATCTTTCTGACACGGTCATGAGGATCGTTCTCTTCGACATCGATGGCACGCTGCTGCGAAGCGGTGGGGTCGGCCGAATCTCCATGGAGCGGGCGCTAAAGACTGTGTTCGGGTCGCCGGGTCGGTCAGAGTACCATTACGACGGAAAGACTGATAGGCAGATCGTGCGTGACCTCATGCGTCACGAGGGCTTCAGTGACGAAGACATCGACGCCCAGATGGAGGAGCTGCTCGCCGCATATGTCGAGCGTCTCGAGATCGAGCTCTCCTCCGGCACTCGCAGCGTGCTCGTGCTCGACGGCGTCGTCGAGCTGCTCGACGAGCTCGACAAACAGGAGCGAGTGGTAGTTGGACTGCTCACCGGAAACATCAAGCAGGGTGCACGCGCGAAGCTCACCGCGGCGGGCATCGACCCCGCACGCTTTCGCGTAAATGCCTTCGGCTCCGACCATGAGCTCCGGCCGGAGCTTCCCGCGGTCGCTCGGCGACGCGCCAGTGAGCTGCTCGGGATCGACATTGCGGGAAACCGCCTTGTCGTCGTCGGCGACACGCCAGCGGACATTCAGTGCGGCGAGGCAATTGGCGCACGAGCGATCGGCGTGGCGACCGGACGGTACTCCGTCGAACAGCTCGCCGCTTACAAGCCGTACGCGGTATTCGAATCACTCGCCGACACCGACACGGTGCTCAACTCGATAATGAATGCGTGAAGTCGAGCTGAAGAGTGTGGTGGACGATGTCCGGGCCCGCCGCGCTCAGGTGGAAGCGGCCGGCGGGAAGCTGGTCTATGTCGGAAGACTGCTCGATTTGCGCTATGACCTCTCCGACCACTCGATGGCGATGCGCGACCATGTCCTGCGGCTGCGCGTTTACCACGGTGGCGAGAGTCGGAGCGGCCACCTCGACTGGAAGGGAGAAACTCGCTACGAGGCCGGTTTCAAGGTGCGGGACGAGATTTCCACCTCGGTCGGCAATCCGGACGCGCTGAGCGAGATCCTCGAGCGGGCTGGATTCATCGTGACGATCGAGATCGACCGAGAGATCGCGCAATATGAGCTGGCGGGCGCGATCGTGCGCTTCGAGGAGTTCCCCGACATGGACCCGCTCATCGAAGTCGAAGGGCCGCCCGAGGCGATCGAAGCCGCAGTGGGACTGATTGGACTTCCTCGCGATGGATTCACGGCCGAGCGACTGACGTCGTTCGTGGCGAGGTTCGAGGCACGCACGGGCCGCCCGGCGTCGCTGTCGAAGGCGGAGCTTCGTGGCGACCGGGCATATCGCATCGAGGATGCGTAACATGGTGACGTTAGAGCAAAGCAATTGCCCGACCCGGGTATCCAGATAGATTTACTCGGCAATGAAATCCGGCTCACAGATCGGCCGCCTGGTCGTGCTTGCGGCGATCCTGCTGCCCACCACGCTAGCCGCACAGGAAAATTCGGCAAAACGGCTTTCCAGCATCGTCAGTGTGGCGGTGGAGGAATACCGAAAAGCGGTGGACGCACGCGGAAATACGATCTCTCCCGACGAGTACACCGAAACGACTTCCTTTCTCGCCGACGCGAGGGGGATAGCGCAGCGGCTCAGAGGCTATAATGCCGCGGCGACGCAGGCCATTCTCGATACACTGATCGCGGCGGTCCAGGCAAAGCGTCCTCCTCAGGCAGTGCAGCTCATCGAAGCCCGGTTCAAGGGTGCGCTCGGTGTCGCCGGCGCCATGGATCTTCCTACCGCCCCGCTCGACCCTACACGGGGACATGCGCTGTACGTTGCCAACTGTATATCATGTCACGGAGTTTCGGGGCGTGGCGACGGAGTGAACGCGAAGTCGTTGGGGCCTAAGGTGCGGGTGCCGGCGATTGGCAGTGCCAGTCAGACGCCCGCGCTCACACCCAGTCTGGCCTACAACGTCGTCTCTGTCGGCGTACGTGAGACGCCGATGGTTTCGTTCTCGAAACTCTCGCCGCAGGACCGCTGGAACATCGTGAATTACGTCTATGCTCTTCGCGGGCAGGCGATGGTCCTGCCGGTGGCGCAGGCCGACGCGACTGCAGCTCCCGGATCGGCTGCCGCGCGATCCGTAATGGCACTTCTCGACAGCGCCCTCGAGTTCGCGCGGACGGGCCATCCCGCGGACGCCGGTGATCGCGCCTTCGACGCGTACATCGCATTCGAGCCCCTTGAGACTCCGGCGCGCGCGAAGCAGCCCGGCCTCGTTTCATCGATGGAGCGACACTTCGCCGAGTTCAAGGCGGCGGTACGAAGTCAAGACATGGGAGCGGCGCGAGGCGCGCGCGACGCGATAGCACTCGACTTGCCGCGCGTCGTCGAGCTGACGCGGCCGACGACAGGGGGCTGGGGCACGTTCTTTCAGTCGCTGCTCATTATCATCCGCGAAGGATTCGAGGCGATTCTCGTAGTCGGTGCCGTCGTCGCTTTCCTCATCAAGACGGGCCACCGCGAGCGACTTCGGTCCATCTGGATCGGCGTTGCCTATGGCGTGGCGGCAAGCGCGGCGACCGCGGTCCTCCTCCAGACGATGTTCTCTCACCTGCCCGCGAGCCGCGAGATCGTCGAAGGGGTGACGATGCTGATCGCGGTGGCGGTGCTCTTCTCGGTCAGCTACTGGCTCATCTCCAAGGTCGAGGCGGCGAAGTGGCAGAAGTTCATCCGCGAGAAGGTGAATGTCGCGCTGGACAAGGGGGGTGGGAAAGCGCTCATGCTGGTGGCATTCCTCGCCGTGTATCGGGAGGGCGCTGAGACGGCGCTGTTCTATCAGGCGCTGTTCAACGAGGGCAGAAACGTAGCACTTCCCCTGTCACTCGGTATCGTCGCCGGGGGCGTGATACTCGGCCTCGTCTTCACTCTCTTCTACCGGTATGGCGTGAAGATTCCGATGCGTCCCTTCTTCGCCGTCACGAGCGTCCTGCTGTACTACATGGCATTCGTATTCATCGGGAAAGGGATCCGCGAGCTGCAGGAGGGGAACATCATGGGGATCACCGTCATCCGCGGACTACCGAACATTCCGTCGATGGGGATCTTCCCCAGCATTGAGACGCTCGCCGGTCAGGCGGTGCTGCTGGCGCTATTCGTGTTCGCGATAGTCAAGACGTTCGTGCCATCTTCGCGTGGATCCCCGGAGCCGTCGGCGTGACGTCCCGCCGCATGTACATCCAGATCGCCCCACCGATTGCGAACGCGACGGCGATAACCTGAGCAGTTGTAAAAACCCCACCGACAAAAAACCGGTCGTCCTTGGCGCGGAAGAACTCGATGATGAATCGCTCGATTCCAGCCATCACGCAGTAAAGTCCAAAGAGCCAGCCTTCGGCGTGCTGGTGGTCGCGGTAGCGCCAGAGAATCAGAAACATCACGAAGCCGAGTGTGACTTCGTAGAGCTGCGTCGGATGGACGGCGACGACCTGGTTCTCGGGAGTTCCGGGCGGAAAAGCAGTTCCGAACATCCTGGACATGTTGCCCACTGTCGAAGGCGGCGCACCCTCGGGGAATGCAGTAGCCAGAAATCCGTTCCACGGGCGACCGTAATCGTCGCCCACCGCCCAGCATCCGGTTCTGCCGACGGCGTATCCAGCACCGAGAGTGATCGCCGCCACGTCGCTGATCCTGGCGAAGCTGAGCTTCTTTTTCCACATCACCAGCGCGGTCGCAAGGATGCCGCCGGTCAGCCCTCCCCAGAAAACGAATCCAGCCCGACTGAAAATCGACGACAGGTCGCCAATGAGCACCGCGTAGTAGAGCTTGGCACCCAGCAGCCCACCGATCACTGCCGCGAACACCAGATCTCCCATGACAGAGCCGTCGTGACCGCGACGATCCATTTCCTGCTGCGAGATGAGCTGGGCGATGGCAAAGGTCAGGAGAATCGCCAGACCGAAACCGGTGATCTGGAGCGGGCCGACCTTATACGACAGCGGGTGCTGGACGATTGTGGCGAAGATGCTCGGCATCATTGATGAATTGTCGGTTAGGCCGCGATCAGGCCGGGCAGCGGACGACTCGCGAACGCGTTCAAATCAAGCGCTCCGCGCTCGCCGCGATAGTAGTGATGGAATCCGGCGCGGGCTATCATTGCCGCGTTGTCGGTTGCGAGGCGAGGCGTCGGCGCGAATACCCTTCCGCCAATCGTCACCATTCTTTCCAGCATGGCGCCGGCGAGCGCTGCATTGCACGCAACGCCGCCGCCGAGGATGACGCGCTCTCGACCGTATTCATCGGCGGCGCGAAAGGTTTTCTCGACCAGTGAGCCGATCAGCGCATCCTGGAACCCGCGCGCGATGTCCGCTTTGTCCTTGTCGGTCCCATCGCTTTTCTTGACCGCGTTCAGCACGGCGGTCTTGAGGCCGCTGAAGGAGAAGGCGTAGTAGTCGGGATCGGCAGGCGTATCGTTGCGGCGCACCATCGGGCGACTGAATCGGTAGCGTGCCGGATCTCCCTTCCGTGCCAGCGACTCGATGTGGCGCCCGCCCGGATAGGGCAGGCCTAGCAGCTTTGCCACCTTGTCGAATGCCTCGCCGGCGGCGTCGTCGCGTGTGGCTCCCAGCAGCCGATAACGCCCCCAGGCCTCGACATCCAGCAGCATGGTGTGACCGCCCGAGACTAGCAGAGCAGTGAAGGGCGGCGTCGCGTCAGGATTCTCCAGCGACGTCGCGAAGAGGTGCCCTTCCATGTGATGGATCGGTATGACCGGGATCCCGCGCGAAAATGCCAGCGCCTTCGCATAGCACACTCCAACCAGCAGGGCACCGATCAGGCCGGGGGCATATGTCACCGCGACGGCATCAATCTCCGGCATCGTCGTATCAGCGTCGGCGAGCGCGCGGGCGACGACGGGCACGATGCTGGTCAGGTGCGCCCGCGACGCGATCTCGGGAACGACTCCGCCGAATACCCGATGCACGTCCTGCGAGAGAATCACGAGCGAGCGCTGTGCGACGTCGTCGCCGCTGCCGTCCAGCACCGCCGCGGAAGTCTCGTCGCACGAGGTCTCGATGCCGAGGATGCGGGTCAACTATTCCGCCCTGTCTGCGAGAAGTCTCGCAACCAGTCCGCGGTTCTCGGCGGAATTCCAGTCGGTGGCTCCCATCAGCTTCTTTCGAACGATTCCGTCGCGCCCGATGATGATAGTTTCGGGGTAACCCTCCGTCTGGTACCTGTCGCTGATCTCGCCCCTGGAATCGTAGAGGATCTGAAAAGTGAGCCCCAACTCCTTCACGAAATCACGGATCTGCGATTCGGCTCCCGGCTCGTCTACGCTCACGGCGAGGACCCTGAGTCCTTTGGATCCATACGTCCTGTGGAGCTGCTCGATAGTCGGCATCTCGGCGCGGCATGGTCGGCACCACGTCGCCCAGATGTTGATCATGACGACTTCTCCGCGGTAATCGCGGAGCGACTTCGCGCGCGGTACCGAATCGAGGGTGACGGCACTGAAAT
>JAHFCS010000003.1:0-16822 GCA_023249395.1 Gemmatimonadota bacterium | reverse complement strand
TTCGACACCGACGCCGACCGTCGAGAGCTCGTTACCGAGTATTCTCTTTCCAGCCAACAGGAGTGCGACGACTGCGGCGATGGCGCCGACCGCGATCGCGAGCTGGCGGCGTCCCGTCACACCGTCTCCGTGCAGATCGTGCGGAGCGCGCCGATCTCCGCGCGGGAGTCGGCCGCTCCGAAGATGGAGTTTCCGGCCGCGAACGTATCGGCACCCGCCCGCCAGACGGAGGCGATCGTGTCGCGGCCGATTCCACCGTCAACCTCGAGCGCCGCGCGACTCCTCCCCTCGTCGAGCATATGCCGCGCGCGAGCGACCTTGTCCGGGGAAGTGGGGATTAGTCTCTGTCCGCCGAAGCCGGGGTTCACGGTCATTATGAGCAGAAGGTCGAAGTCGGCGAGGACCTCGCGAACGGTGGCGAGAGAAGTTCCGGGGTTGAGCGCGGCGCCCGCGGCGCAGCCGAGCTCGCGGATTCGGGACAGCTGGCGTTGAAGGTGGGGAGCCGCTTCGACGTGAATCGTCATCCCATTGGCGCCTGCTCCGGCAAAGGACTCGAAGTATCGCTCCGGCTCCTCTACCATCATGTGGACGTCGAGCGGAAGCGTTGTGAGCTTCCGGACGGTCTAAATGACCTTTTCGCCGAAGGTGATGCTGGGGACGAAGTGGCCGTCCATCACGTCGATGTGAATCATGTCGGCGCCGCCGGCGACGCACATCGCGATGTCGTCCTCGAGATGAGCGAAGTCGGCGCTCAGAATGGACGGAGCGATTCGCGCCTTCATCGCGTTTGGATCCCTTGCATCAACCCCGGCGGTCCGGTGTCGATCGGCGGGATCGTCGGCGGCGATGGGAATCGGGAGACTCGCAGGCTCACGGATCCGCCGGCCCCGACAGCCTGTCCGGCCGCGGGGGATTGTGAGAGAACGGTATTCTCCGGCTGAAACGAGCTCGTATCACGGGAAATCGAGCCGAGGTGAAGTCCGAGCTGCTCGAGGGTCGAGCGGGCGTCGGCGATGGTTCTCCCGGTGAGATCCGGAACCTGCAATGTAGCCGGTCCCTCGCTGATGGCGATCGTCACCGAGGCAGGCAACGGAACCGCTTGGCCCGCCGCGGGATCGCTTTCGATCACCGCTCCGCGCGGCAGATCGCTCGTGCGCTGCGTCGTGAGCCCGAACTGGAAGCCGGCGTTCTCAATAGCAAGCCGCGCCTGCTGCTGGCTGAGTCCGGCGACATCGGGAACCGTTGCGCTCCGCTGGCCGCCGCTCACCGCGAGTGTTACGTCGACGCCTCGCTTCTGCAGGCTTCCAGCCGGCGGGTCCTGCTGGAGGATGACGTCCTTGGCAACGGTCCGGTGATAGCGGGTCTCTCCCCTCATGCCGTGGAATCCGGCTTTCTCCAACGCGGCCATGGCGGCGTCGAAAGGAAGTCCTACGACCGTCGGAATTCTGCCGTTGTCGGGGAGAACCTCCGACGGAAACGCGAAGATGAAGAGCAGGACGTACGCGAGCAGAAAACCGAAGACGGAAACCAGGATGAATGGGAATGCGCGTCGCCCGAGAGTGCGACCATTCACACTATTCCTCCCTCCGGAGACGGGCCGCGAATGCGCCATCGCTACCGTGCACCTGTGGGAGTACCCGCAGATAGCCGGCGTCGAGGGTTTCGGGGGGCACCGCGCCGGACGGAGGCGGCTCGAGCCGCCAGCCGGAATTATCGCGCAGGAAGGTTTCGATCTGCTGCTCGTTCTCTTCGGGCTCGAGCGAGCAGGTGCTGTAGACGAGAAGCCCGCCTGGTGCGACGACGGTAGCGGCTGCGCGCAGAAGACTGGCCTGGAGCGACGTCATAACCGCGATATCGCCGATGCGGAGACGCCACCGCGCGTCCGGGTGGCGGCGGAATGTCCCCGTGCCGGTGCAGGGAGCATCGACAAGGACTGCGTTCACCGGCCGGATGGCAGGGAAGCGCGCGTCGGCGGCGATGATGTGAATGTTTCCGGCCTCGAGCCGGTCGCGGTTGGCGACGACGCGGGCGAGTCTTGCCGGCGACCGATCAGCAGACACCACCATACGTGCAGCTCGCGAAAGCTCGAGTGACTTCCCGCCGGGCGCCGCGCACAGATCGGCGACGACAGCGCCGGGCGGCACAGCAGCGTAGTGAGTGACCAGTGTCGAGCCAGGATCCTGGACGAAGAACAATCCCTGGCGGAATGCTCCCAGCTCGGTGAGAGTGATGCCGCCCGAGATCTGGATGCTGTCGCGAACGAGCGGTGCGTCCTCGACGTGCACGCGTGCCGATTCGAGCATCGCCTCGAGCTGCTCGCGGACGATGCCGAACGGCCGGAGCACCACCGGCGCCTCGGCGTTGTTACGCGTGAGCAGCGCTTCGGTTGTCTCCTCTCCCCACCGCGACAGCCAACGACGAACGAGCCACGAAGGATGCGAGTATTTGATGGCCAGCGCTTCGACTATATCCGCCGGCAGCACCGGCGTGAGATCGTCGCTTTCGCGGTCAACTCTGCGCAGCACTGCGTTGACGAGCCTGCTCGCGCCGACGCCGCGACGGACCTTCGCCAGCTCGACAGTCTGCGCGATTGCCGCATAAGCGGGCACGCTCCCCATATGCAGCAGCTGGTACACACCAAGTCGGAACAGATCGAGCAGATCAGCGTCGATCTTCGTGATTCCGCCGCGCACACGCTCGGCGAGAATCGCGTCGATTGCATTGCGCTGGCGGAGCATGCCATAGACGAGCTCGCGGAGCCAGCGACGATCGCGTGCATCGAGATCCACGCTGCGACGATCGAACGTTGTGTCGAGCATCTCGCCGGCGCGCAGATCGGCACAAATTTCCGCCGACACGATGCGTGCGGGAGTCACCCCAGCGACCGTCGCGAGCTGAACGCCGACGCTTTGGGTCGGGCTCATGAGTCGAGCATCCCCGAGACAGGAGACGAAGGCACGGCGATCTCACGCCGAGGCATCCGTCCGGCGAGAAATGCCAGCCGGCCCGCCTCCACTGCCTGGCGCATCGCAGTCGCCATCCGCACCGGATCAGATGCCGCCGCGATCCCGGTATTCATCAGAATGCCATCGACGCCCTGCTCCATCACGATACAGGCGTCCGAGGCCGTGCCCACTCCCGCATCCACGATCACCGGGACGCCGAGCCGCCGTTTGATCGTCCGGATCGCGTATGGGTTCAACATTCCGAGCCCCGACCCGATGGGCGACGCCAGCGGCATGACCGCGACCGCGCCCGCTTCCTCGAGACGCAGCGCGGTGATCAGATCGTCGTTCGTGTACGCCATCACCTTGAATCCCTCGGCGGCGAGAGTCTGTGTGGCGACGATGAGTCCGGCCGTGTCGGGGAGGAGCGTTTCCTGATCGCCGATCACCTCGAGCTTGACCCATTCGTTGAATCCCGCCGCGCGGGCGAGGCGGGCGTAACGAATTGCCTCGTCCGCGGAATAGCAGCCGGCTGTATTGGCGAGGAGGAAGAAGCGCTCAGGATCGAGATGGTGGAGAATCCCTTCGTCGTTGGCACGGTTGAGGTCCACTCGCCGTACCGCCACCGTGACGACTTCTGCGCCCGATGCATCGATGGCATCGATCATCGCCGAGTTGGACGCGTACTTGCCGGTTCCCACCATGAGCCGCGAGCGGAACTCACGGCCGGCGATCGTCAGCGGAAATGGATCGAGTGACGCCTCAACCGTCGTTCCCATGTCAGCCCCCACCGACGAAGTGGACGATCTCCACAACGTCCCCGTGCGCGAGCGACTGGAGCGCGTATCCATCGCGGTCGCGAAGGATCGTGCGGTTGTGCTCGACGACGACAAGGCGGGGGTCGATGCGAAGCGACCCGAGGAGCTCCGCCAGGGTGCTATTCCGCGGAATCTCCCGCGGAGCGCCGTTCACCGTCAAGGTGATGATCTCGCCCGCGTCCGGAGTTCCAATCATAGGCTGAAATATAGCGGGTGATCGGTTCAGGAGCCGCCGCGTCGTCGGCGCGGACGAGCACTGTTTCCCCCGACGACGGATCGGTCTTCGGCGCCTTCATTTGTCGCTCCCAAACCGCACCGCGAATCGTTGCGATTCCGTAGGCGCCCGCTTCTCGGAGCGCGGCGACGTGCTCGGGGAGAACACCGCCGATGGCGATGACGGGAATCGCGACGGCGCGCGCAACGTCCCTGATGAAAGGAATTCTCGCTCCCTCGCGATCGGCGTGGCTCGGCGTTTCGAACACCGTGCCTGCAACACACCACGCCGCTCCCGCCGCTTCGGCGGCCACCGCTTCGTCCAAGCTGTGAATGCTGATGCCGACGGGAATCTCACCGGCGACGGCGCGGGCCTCGGGAACGCGAAGCGAATGCGACGCGAGCTGAATCCCGTTGGCACCGACGGCGGCGGCAACGTCCACGCGATCATTTACGATGAGCCAGCATCCTGTCTCTTTCTGCCGGGCGGCGAGAGCGGAAGCGAGATCGTAAAAGCGCCGGCCCGAGGCCTGCGAGCTTCGTAGATGAATTGCGCCCAGCGGCCCGAGTGCCCGCATGACGCTCTCGGCGACGGCGAGAAAATCCTTGCGTCGCAACGCCGCGCTGTTCGTCACCGCGTGAATGAAGGGAAAACCGCCCATCGCCGGTGTGGAAGTCGAGACGGGCCGGGAAGGCAAGTCGTTACCTGCTAGCTTCCGAGCAGATCACCGGCGGAGACGCCACGCCCCCGCAACCATTCGGCAGCGGTCATGCGGCTCCGTCCGGCGGGCTGCACGTCGGCGATCCTGAGATTTCCCCGCCCGCACGTGACGATGAGTTCGCCATGTCCCGTAAGAACCCGTCCGGGAATCCGATCGTTTCCACTATCGTCCGCCGCATCGCCGATGACACGCGGACCGAACAGCTTGACATCCATGCCACTGCGGGTGGTGAAGGCTCCCGGCTTGTGATCATACGCCCGAATGAGCCGCGAAATCTCGAGAGCGTCGAGCTGCCAATCCACTTTCGCATCGTATCGCGTAACCTTCGGCGCGTACGACACTCCCGACTCATCCTGCGGCATCTCCGTCGCCTGGTCGAGCGACAGCAGAGTCAACGCCTCGATCAGCGTCAGCGCACCGAGCTCGGAAAGGCGGAGCTGCAGCTCGCCGTAGGTCTCGTCATCGAGGATCGGCGTTCGCGCCTGAAGGATCACCGGCCCGGCGTCGAGCGCCGGCACCATTCGCATGATGGAGATCCCTGTCTCGTGAAGTCCCCAGCGAATGGCCGCCTGTATCGGTGCCGCGCCGCGGAGCGCCGGGAGCAGCGACGCGTGGATGTTGAGCGTTCCCATCCGCGGTACCTCGATGATCCTCTTCGGGAGGATGTGACCGTAGGCGACGACAACCGAAATGTCCGGCTCGATCAGGGCCAGCATGTCGGCAAACTCGGGATCGCGCGGAGTCGAGGGCTGGAAGCAGGGAATCTTCTCCTCGAGGGCGATCGCCTTGACCATCGGCGCCACGAGCCGGCGCGATCTTCCCTGCGGCTTGTCGGGTTGCGTGACTACGCCCGCAACGTCGAACCCTTCGCCAATCAATGCGCGCAGCGAAGGCGCGGCGAATTCGGGCGTCCCCCAGAAGAGGACGCGCATCTAGAGCTCGCCTTCGCTGTGGTGTGCGCCCCGTTTCTCGAGGATGACCTTGCGGACGTAGCCCGGATAGTCAGCCTTGATCTTTTCCCATTTTGCGAGCGCTGCGCGCCGCTTGAGGACGCTCAGGTAATCCACGAACAGCTTGCCGTGCAGGTGGTCGATCTCGTGCTGGAGGCAACGGGCCAGCAGCTCGCTTCCCCCGACTTCGATCTCCTGCCCGGTCTCGTCGAGAGCGCGCACGGTGACGATGCTCGCGCGCTCGATATCGCCGAACACCTCGGGAATCGACAGGCATCCCTCTTCGCCGCGGATGCTTCCCTGGCTGAGCATGATCTCGGGATTGATCAGCGCGTACTTCGCGCCTCCGACGTCCATGACGGTAACGCGCTCGGTTCGGCCCACCTGCGGCGCCGCAAGGCCGATGCCTTCGGCGGCGTACATCGTCTCGAACATGTCGCTGATGAGTGCGCGGATATCATCGGTCACGCTCTCGACTATCGCCGTCTCCTTGCGGAGTGCCGGGTCGCCGAGGACGCGGATGTCGAGGATGCTCACCCTTCGGCGGCGGTGGGAGTCTCGGGCCTTACGATGCGCGCGATCTTCCCACGCTCGACCACCACCCGTGCGTCAGCCGACTTGATGGTGATGCGATCCTCGAGGGGCACTGGTGTTCCGTCAGCTTTCATCGTTTCGCGAACGTGGATGACCTCGCCGACAAGCCCTCCGGCGGTGACGATCTCGTCTCCGCGCTTCACGGCGCGAATGAGAGCCTCGTGCTCCTTCCGCTGTTTCGACTGTGGCCGGATGAGAATGAAATAGAAGATGGCGAAGATCGCGCCATACATGAAAATCGGTCCGAGCATCCCGTTTCCGGGCACCTGAAGCAAAGCGAGCGTCGCGTATGCGAATGTCATTGGATTGGTGCCTTCGAGTTATAGCGGGAGAGCCAATCGCGGCTCCACGCGTCCAGAGTGCCGCCGGCGATCTCGCGCCTGGCGGCGCGGACCAGCGAGAGCAGGAAATGTACATTGTGCAGAGAGAGCAGGCGGAGGCCGAGAATCTCGTCACTCACGAAGAGATGCCGAATGTAGGCCCGGGTGAAGCGCGCACACGCCGCGCAATCGCAAGCCTCGTCGAGCGGCAGCGGGTCGCTGCGGTACTCGGCGCGCTTGACGTTGAGCCGTCCGGTGCTGGTAAAGGCCGCGCCGTTCCGTCCCATGCGAGTCGGTGCGACGCAATCGAAGAGATCGACCCCACGACGGATTCCCTCGATCAGGTCCTCGGGGAAGCCCACACCCATCAGGTATCGCGGGCGAGCACGGGGCAGTGAATCATTGACGACGTCGAGCATCTCGTACATCGCGGGCTTTTCCTCGCCCACAGAGAGCCCGCCGACGCCGAACCCACGCCAGTCGTGCATCTCAGTCAGCGCGCGGGCCCCCTCGCGCCGGAGGTGGGGATGAATGCCTCCCTGGAGGACCGGGAAGAGTGCCTGGACTTCTTCTCCGGCCTTTTCCGCCGGCCCGGATCGCTCGAATTCCGCCAGGCAGCGCGCCGCCCATCTGATGCTCCGCTCGCTCGCGTCGCGCGATGGCACCTCCTCGGACTGTCCGGGAATGACGTGGTCGAACTGCATCATGACGTCAGCGCCGAGGTTGCGCTCGATGGCGATGACCGTCTCGGGAGTGAAGAAGCGCCGCGAGCCGTCAATGTGACTCTGGAACTCCACGCCTTCCTCGGTGACGCTGCGGAGCGTCGCGAGTGAAAAGACCTGGAATCCCCCGGAATCGGTGATGATCGGCCCGTCCCAGCGCATGAAGCGGTGGAGACCTCCCATCTCGCGGACGATGTCGTCGCCCGGCCTGAGATGGAGGTGATACGCGTTGGCGAGGATCATCGTCGCGCCCATTGCGGTGAGGTCCACCGGATCGAGCGCTTTTACGGTGGCCAGCGTTCCGACGGGCATGAAAGCCGGAGTCTCCACCGCGCCGTGGGGTGTAGTGAACAAGCCGCCGCGGGCCGCACCCTGCTCGGATTCAATCGTGAAGGAGAAGCTCGTCACGGCTAGATGATCGCCATTGCGTCGCCGTAGGAATAGAACCGGTACCCGCTCGCGATTGCTTCGCGATACGCGCGCATCGTGAGATCGTAACCGACGAACGCGGCGACGAGCATGATCAGAGTAGACCTCGGCAGGTGGAAGTTGGTAAGGATGTGCTGCACGGCACGGAACTCGTATGGAGAGCGGATGAAAATCCGGGTATCGCCGCTTTTCTGCGCGAAACTTCCGTCGCTGGCTACGACACTCTCGAGCACCCGAACCGAAGTCGTCCCTACCGCCCAGATACTTCCGCCGCTCTCACGCACATCATTGAGCGTCGCTGCCGCTTCTGCCGGAAAGGTATAGCTCTCCTCGTGCATGACGTGCTCCGATGGATCGTCCGCCTCCACCGGCTTGAACGTCCCCGCCCCGACGTGGAGCAGCACATCGGCGCGACGCACCCCGCGGCGCGCGAGATCGTCGAGCAGCTCGGGTGTGAAGTGAAGTCCCGCCGTGGGCGCGGCGACAGAACCGGATTCGCGCGCGTAAACTGTCTGATAGCGCTCCGAATCCGCGTCCTCGTCGGGACGTTCGATGTAAGGCGGCAGCGGCACGTGGCCGTAGCGCTCGATAGCGGCTTCGATCGGCAATGTCGACCGAAGACGGACGATGCGCGTTCGCCGCTCGGTCGCTTCGAGGATCTCGATTTCGAGATCGGGACTGACGTGGACGTGGCGCCCCGGCTTCAGCTTGCCGCCCGGATGAACCATCGCTTCATAGCGATCGACGCCGAGTCGCTTGATCAGAAGTATCTCGGCGGGGGCGCCGGAGTCTCGTGTGCCGAGGAGTCGCGCGCGATAGACGCGAGTGGTGTTCAGCACGATTGCGTCGCCGGGCGGGATGAGGCTCGGGAGATCTCGAAAGGTCCGGTGCTCGATCGTGCCCGACTCGCGATTGATGACCATCATTCTGCTTTCGTCGCGCTGCGGGGCCGGAGTTTGCGCGATACGGCCCGACGGGACGTCGAAGTCGTAGTCGGCCGTGCGGGCACCTCGCGCGTTCACCTCGGTTGTCATTGTTGGTTCGATCGCTCACCACTGAGAATTACGAGCCACGCGCCGCCCGCGGCCCGCCGCCGGCTGCTAGCCGCCTATGGCGGGACGGATCGCGTAGAGAAAGGAACAGTAGGACAATGGAACGATGGCTCCCTCTGAAGCCGAATCCGACATTGTTAGGCATGAGCGATTTCAAGAAGCTCCGTGTCTGGCGTAAGGCGCACGCTTTGGCCCTGAATGCTCATCGCGCGGCGGGGAAAATCCGAGGGTCAAATTACGCCTCCCTGCGAAGCCAGATGATTCGTGCCGCAATGTCAATTCCCGCCAACATTGTGGAGGGCAGGGAACAGAAAAGTGAACGCGAATTCGGACGATTTCTCCAATACGCTATCAGCTCTACGTCGGAGCTCGAGTATCATCTGATAACGGCGCGGGATATGAACACGCTTGGTCAGACCGATTTTCTCTCTCTGCTGAGCGACCTGATCGAAGTGCGAAAAATGCTCCATGGCCTGCTGGACCGGCTGAAGATGGACAAGGCGCGGCAGGAAGAAAAGCTCAGCCAAGAAAGCAGAAAGAAAGAAAATGAAAGCCGTCCCCTCGTAGGCGGCTAGTGGCTGGACGCGGGCGGCGGGGAGCGCGTGGCTCGTAGTCCTCAGTAAGGAGCGCTTAGAAGAGCGTCGGCTGCGGCGTGACCGGTTGGACGTATCCGAAGTGGCGATACGCCTGCGCGGTCGCCATCCGCCCTCTCGACGTCCGTTGCAGAAATCCATTCTGCACGAGGAAGGGTTCGTAGACCTCTTCGATAGTCCCCGAGTCCTCGCCGACCGCGGCGGCAATCGTGTTCACACCCACCGGACCGCCATCGAATTTCTCGATGATTGTTTTCAGGATCCGCGCATCCATGTCGTCGAGGCCGAACTGATCGACGTCGAGGAGCTGGAGCGCTTCCTTGGCGATCTCGCGCGTGATCAGCCCGCCGTGCTTCACCTGGGCGAAGTCGCGAATGCGGCGCAGCAGCCTGTTTGCCACTCGCGGAGTCCCACGCGACCGGCACGCGATCTCCTCCATCCCGCCCTGTTCGATTTCGACCTTCATCACGTCGGCGGTGCGTCGCACAATCATCTCGAGATCGCTCGCCGGATAAAAATTGAGTCGCTGCTCGATGCCGAAACGGGCGCGCATTGGCGGCGTCAGCAGTCCGAGCCGCGTAGTCGCGCCGACGAGAGTGAATTTTTCGATCTGCATGCTGATCGTCTGCGCCTTGGGTCCCTCGCTGAGACGGATGTCGATCCGGTAATCCTCCATCGCCGGATAGAGAAACTCCTCGATGATCGGCCGCAGCCGGTGGATCTCGTCGATGAAGAGAATGTCACCTTCGCGGAGATTGGTGAGCGTCCCCACGAGATCGCCGGGTTTTTCGAGGGCGGGGCCGGACGTCGTGCGGATGTTAACCCCCATCTCGCGGGCGATGAGCTCGGCCAGAGTGGTTTTGCCGAGTCCGGCGGGACCGAAGAAAAGAGTGTGGTCAAGCGGCTCCCGGCGAAGCATCGCGGCATCGATGTAGATGCGCATGCTGTCCTTCACCTTCGGCTGGCCAATGAACTCGGCGAGCCGCTGCGGGCGAAGCGAAAGCTCGACGACCGACTCGTCGGAGAGAATTTCGGGAGTGGTGATCTCGGCGCGCGTCATGCGCTCAAAGATACGTAATTCCGCGCCCCAGGAGCTCAACCAGGAGAAGACAAAGAGAGCTAGACGACTGCTTTCAGCGCGGCTAGCCTCATGGCCGCCTTCTCGAGCGTCTCCGCTTTCTTGCAGAAAGCAAATCGAGTGGCCGTCTCTCCCATCTGCGGTTTCGAGTAGAAGCTCGTCCCCGGCACGGTCGCCACGCCGACTTCCTTCGTGAGCCACATCGCGAACTCGACGCCGCGCAAATCGCTCAGCTCTGAGAAGTCGGCGAGAATGTAATACGCGCCTTCGGGCGCCGAGAATCGAAAGCCTCCCTCCTGAAGGGCCGCAACCATGGTGTCGCGCCGGGCGCGATAGTCGAGCGCGACGTGATTGTAGTAGTCGGCGTCGAAGGCCATCCCCACGGCACCCGCGGCCTGGAGCGGAGCAGGAGCGCCGACCGTGAGGAAGTCGTGAACCTTCCGAATCGGTGAGGTGAATTCGAAGGGCGCGATCGCGTAACCCAGCCGCCACCCGGTACAGCTGAAGGTTTTCGAGAGACCCGATATGGTCACGGTGCGCTCGCGCATCCCGGGCCACGTCGCAAGCACGTGATGGCCGCCGGCGTACCGGATGTGCTCGTAGATCTCGTCAGTTATCGCAATGACGTCGTGCTTCTGGCAGAGCTCTGCGATCAGCGAGATCTCCTCGCGCGTGAAGACGCGGCCGGTGGGATTGTGCGGTGTGTTGACGACGATCGCGCGCGTCCGGTCGGAGAATGCGGCGCGCAGCTTGTCGGGGTCGAGCTGCCAGTCGAGTCCCTCGAGCGGGACGAATACCGGCGTCGCGCCGGCGAGAATCGCATCGGGCCCGTAGTTCTCGTAGAACGGCTCGAACACGATCACCTCGTCGCCCGGATTCACAAGCGCGAGGAACACGGCCGCCATTGCTTCCGTCGCGCCACAGGTAACCGTGATCTCGCGCTCGGGATCGACTTCCAGTCCGTACCATTTTCGATATTTCGCGGCGATCGCCAACCGAAGCGCCGGCGTCCCCCACGTGATCGCGTACTGATTGATGTCGCCCTGGATCGCGGCACAGGCTGCGTCCTTCATCGGTGCCGGCATCGGAAAATCGGGAAATCCCTGGGCGAGGTTGATCGCGCCGTACTGATTCGCAACTCGCGTCATCTCGCGGATGACGGACTCGCTGAATGTGGAAGCGCGTAGGGCTGTTTTGATCATGGCCGCAATGAGATGGTGTCCGGAAAGCTACCAGCGCCGGCAGAATGCAGGAACTTGCGTGAACGGATCCCGGCGGCTATATTTTGGTATATACCGTCCGGAGCCGAAAAATGGAGAAGAAGAAGAGAAAGACTCGCAAGTACGATTCGCCAGCCGCTGAGCCAGTTGTCCATCGCGTGCGAGAGGCAACGACCGCGGCGCGAGCGACTTCAGCGGGGCCCGGCATCAGGAGGGCAACACTCTTTATGAATGGACGAAGCCAAGCTGTTCGACTGCCGAAGGAGTTTCGTTTCAGCGGGGATCACGTGCTGGCAATGCGTGACGGGGATCGAATTGTACTAATGCCCCACGACGATAGAATGGAAATGCTGCTAGCGGCATTTGGTGCGGCGCCTGACTTTCCAGATCGCGATCAAGGGCCTCCGCAAGAGCGTCCGGAGCTGGAGGAGCTCTTCAGGTGAATCTGCTCGACACCAACGTTTGCATCGACTATTTGAGACGCCGCTCTCAGCGGGTTGCACAGAGAATCAAAGACGCTGGTGCCGAGCAGCTTGCCGTGTCGTCAATAACGGCGGGGGAGCTCTTCGCGGGAGCAATCAAAAGCTCTCGCGCTCAGGAAAACCTGGCTGCCGCGAACTTGCTGCTGTCGGCTCTAACCATTTTGAGCTTCGACGCAGAAGCAGCGCGAACATATGGCGTGGTTCGATCGCAGCTCGAACGGACAGGTCGTAGAATAGGTGAGCTCGACATGCTCATCGCGGCTCAGGCACTTGCAGTAGACGCGGTGCTCATCACCAGCAACACGCGCGAATTCGCCCGCGTCGAAAATCTGCTTTTGGATGACTGGACGAAGTGAGCTCTACCTGTCAGCCAGCTTCGCCAACGCAGATCTGATGAGCTCCGCTGCCGACAATCCTGCCCCTCCCGCGTCGAGTGCCGCCCGCACTCCCTTTTCGGCGTCACTGCTGCCATAGCCGAGCGACACGAGTGCTCTGAGCGCGTCCTCCGACGCTCCGCCTGCGGCGCGCGGCACTCCCGCTTCGGCGTCACCGCCGATCAAGTCCAGCTTGTCGGCCAGATCGAGTATCAACCGCTCGGCTTTCTTGCGACCGACGCGCGGAACGCCCTGAAGAGTCGGGATGTCTTTCTCCTGGATCGCTCTCACCAGACGCTGCGCCGAAAGCGCCGACAACATTCCGAGCGCCAGCGACGGTCCGACCCCGTTGGCGGTCAGGAGCTTCTGAAAGAGCCGCCGCTCGTAGAGCGAGGAAAATCCGAACAGCTGCCACGAATCCTCCTTCACCACGAGCCACGTGTGAAGAGACACCTGCTCTCCCTGTCTGGGCAGCGTCTCGAAAACGCCGAGTGGTATCTGGAGCTCGTACGCCACGCCGCCAGCGGTCATCACCTCGACGCGGTCGATGTCCCTCGCGATGAGAGTCCCGTCGACATGTACGATCATCTGCGAGCCGCGAGCAGTGCGAGCTCGTCGGCGATGCGTGGCAGCTGCGCCGACATCAGGCGAGTCAGTGCCGCGGCGACTCCGTCGGCGGCGTCGGACGGCTGGGGAGCAGTCTTGAGCCGCAGGAGGCGCGAAACCATGAATTGCACCTGTTGCTTCGTCGCGTTGCCGTTGCCGACGATCGCCTTCTTTATTTCGGCGGGAGGATATTCGCTGATCTCGATCTCCGCCTGGATTGCGGCGAGAAGAATCACGCCGCGCGCGTGGCCGAGTACGATGGTGGTGCGCACGTTGCGGGCGTAGAAAATGTCTTCGATCGCCAGCGCGTCAGGCCGGTGGCGATCGATCAGCTCGGTTACTCCAGCGTGGATCTCGCGCAGACGGTGGGCAAGGGTATCGCGGGGCTTCGTTCGAATCACGCCGCATTCGATGAGTAGCGCCTGCCCGAGGTGTTCCTTCTTGACGACGCCGTACCCGGTGACCGCTGTGCCTGGGTCGATCCCGAGTACGATCATGTGCCCGTCACCTGGCCTCTTCCAGCTCCAGATCGCAATTGGCCGCGACTTTCTGGACGTCGTCGAGCTCCTCGAGCTCCTCGAGGAGCTTGACCAGCGAGTCGGCGGTCTTTCCTTCCACGTGGACGAGGTTCTTCGGGACCGATGCGATCTCCGATTCTGTTGACGCGAAGCCCTTCGCCTCGAGCGCGCTCTTCACCGTGTGCATGTCGGCCGGATCGGTAGTGACGACGTAGTGTTCGCCCTCGGCACTGAAGTCCTCGGCGCCGGCGTCGAGCGCCGCCTCGAGGGCCGCATCCTCCTCGTAGCTTGCGGAATCGAGATATATCTGTCCCTTTCGGTCGAACATCCATGACACCGAATTAGCGGCGCCCAGATTTCCGCCCGCGCGCGAGAGCTTGTGCCTCACTTCGGCCACCGTGCGATTGGGATTGTCGGTCAGTGAGAAGATGAGGATCGCCACGCCCCCCGGCCCGTAACCCTCGTAGGTAATCTCGGTGTACTCGACGCCTTCGAGCTCACCCGTTCCCTTCTTGACCGCGCGCTCGATGTTGTCCTTCGGCATCGATGCGGCGCGGGCAGCCTCGATCGCGGTGCGAAGCCGCGGGTTTCCCGCCGGATCGCCGCCGCCGAGCTTTGCCGCCATGGTGATCTCGCGGATGAGCTTGGTGAACTGCGCACCTCGCTTGGCGTCTGTCGCCGCCTTGTAGTGCTTGATCTGCTTCCACTTGCTATGGCCTGCCATCTTCTCTCTCAGGTGCCTGAGGTTCTACTCAAAATATATCCGGACCTAGGTATCACTCGCTTCTTTCGCGGGCGACAGATCCGCGATGAGAGCGCGGAGCTCCGTCGCCGAAGCCTCATCTATGTTGTGCGTCGCGACGGTGAGAAGCACGGTCAGCGCAGCGGCGGCCGCGGTCCTGCTTCCGGTTGCCACTGCATCGGCAACTACCACGAGGGCTGCGCGGACGGTCGCCGGCACGGAAAGGGACGCGAGCCACTGCTTGGCAGCCACTGATCGCGCCTTCGAGTCGGACGGCGTGATGGTGTAGGGGGCCAGCATCGCCGTTCCGAGGCGGCCGGCGACGAGGCACGCCATCGCCACTTCACGGTCGCCGCCGAGGGATGCACGCCCGGCGCATGCCGCCAACGCGCGAAAGCGAAAGTGCGGTGTCGCGAGAGCGAATCGCGGCTGGAGTCCGATCACAATCTCGAATCTAGGCATTCATTAGACCCGCGGCTACATTCACAAAAGCCATGGCACCGCCCCCAAAATCCATCCTCTGGGTGGACGACGAAGGTGAGCTCCTCGAGTCTCACCGCATATTCCTGCGCTCCAAGGGCTACGAAGTGGAGTGGGCGAGCAACGCCGACGATGCGGTCGAGATGCTCCGCCGCCGTCCCTTCGACATCATGCTCCTCGACGAGCAGATGCCCGGCAAGCGCGGGCTCGAGGCATATCGCGACGTCCGCGAGTTCGCGCCCAATCTGCCGGTGGTGATGGTCACCAAGAGCGAGGAGGATGCGACGCTCAAGGAGGCGATCGGGGCGAACATCCGCGACTACCTCGTGAAGCCCATCAACCCGCGGCAGGTGCTGAGTATCGTAACCCAGATTCTCGAGGGTCCCCGCATCCGCCAGCAGGCCATCGCGCGCCGGTTCGTGGAGCGCTTCCGCGCGATCGAGCTCGAGCGGGACCGGAACCTCGACTGGCGGGGGTGGATAGACCGCTTCGACGAGCTGATGCGCTGGGACGTCGACCTCGCCGCTGCCGGCGAGACGGGGCTCTACGATTCGCTGCGCGGGCTCTATCCCGACATGCACCGCGAGTTCGCCGCTTACATGAAGACCGAGTATCCGGCGTGGCTGAAAAACCTCGAGGGCAACCGTCCACCGCTGTCGATCGACATCGTAGGCGAGTTTCTCTTGCCCATTCTCCAGCGCGATCGCGCGGCGGTGTTCATCGTCGTCGACTGTCTGCGGCTCGATCAGTGGCGCGTCCTGGAGCCGTTGCTCGGGCCGTTTTTTGAGGTGGAGACGACGCATTACTTCGCCGTTTTGCCGACGGCGACGCCGTACTCGCGGAACGCTCTCTTCAGTGGACTTTTTCCGGGGGAGATTGCGGCGCGTCTCCCCGACTGGTGGGGCAACGCCGACCGGGAGGATGAGTCGCTCAACGCGCACGAGCGTGAGCTGCTCGAGAGCCATCTGAACGAACTGTGCGGACCCACGCCGGTCCGCTATCAGAAGATCTCCACTGCCGCCAACTCGGACGAGCTCGAGCGCCACCTCGGCACGGCCATCGGGAACGAAGGGGTGAGCGCTTTCGTCTTCAACTTCGTGGATCTCCTGACGCACGGCCGCAGCGAATCGCAGATCCTCTACGAGGTTGCGCGCGACGAGATCGCGCTCCGCCAGATCACCCGCCAGTGGTTCCAGCGCTCGGCACTGTTCAGTGTTCTCAGGGAGGCGTCGCGGCGGAAGATCTCGGTGCTGCTGACGACGGACCACGGCTCGATCCACTGCAACAGCCCGGCGACGGTGTTCGCCAAGCGTGATGCCACGTCGAATCTCAGATACAAGTTCGGCGAGGACCTGCGCGCCGAGCGTCCGGAGCAAGCCCTTCTGTTCACCGACGAGGACGAGCTACGTCTTCCGCGGCGCGGGACGGGTAGCAACACGCTGCTCGCGACAAGCGACTGCTTCTTCGTCTATCCGACGAAGCTTCGCGAGTATCAGAGTCGCTACCGCGGGTCGTTCCTCCACGGAGGCGTGACGCCCGAGGAAGTCATTCTCCCGCTCGCGCTGCTGACACCAAGGGCGTAGATGTCGGTTTACCGGCGGCTCGCACCCTTCGTCAAGCCGCACGGGTGGCGCATGGCGGGCGCCATCGCGGGGAACATCGGCGCGGCGCTGCTCGATGCGTTCTCACTCGCGCTGCTCATCCCGTTTCTCAACACGCTGTTCGACCAGCCGCCGATAAGTCTCAAGGCCGGCGGTCTCTCGAGTCTGTTGCGCGCGACCGTGGGCGTGCTGCTCGATCCGGCGGACAAGATGGGGTCACTGCGCAATGTGATCCTCATCGTGCTCGTGCTGGTCGTAGTCAAGAACCTGCTCGTATGGGTGGCCGGACAGCTCGGCGCGACGCTCCAGGAGTACGTCACGCGCGACATCAGGAACGCCCTTTACGCCCACCTGTCGCACCTC
>JAHFCS010000002.1 GCA_023249395.1 Gemmatimonadota bacterium | reverse complement strand
TGATGATTTCCGAGTTGTTCGCGCCCAGCACTCCAAAGCCATGCACAATGTCCCAGTCCTGCTCGATATTCGTCACGTGGAAGTAGACCGTGTCGCCGAGCTGCACGCCCTCGAGATTGTCAGGCGCAAAATGACTGCGAATCGCGATCATCTTGACGTGGACCGCCTTCCCCTGGCGGCGAATCCCGCCGGCTGCTTCTGATGCCGTGACGTTCGGATTCCCGTTCTCGGCCAGCTTGTAGAACTTGATGCTGTTGTTCTTCACCAGGTCCGCCGGAATGGCCTGCGCGTAGTGTGGCTCGCCGAGCGTCGGGAAATCGAGGAGCATCTTCATCTTGTCGCCGCTGATATCGATCAGCTGCGCCGACTGTGCGAGCTCGGGACCGGTCGGCAAATACCGGTCTTTGGTGATCTTGTTCATGGACAGGAGATACTTGCCCCACGGCTTCCGGCTGTCGCCCCCAGGGATCATGATGTGGCCGACCGAGTAATAGACCGGCATCCGGTCGAGAACTTCCCACGTCCCGAGCTTCCACTTCACGACCTCGGACGAGATGAACATCGACGTATAGGCGTTGCCCTTTCCGTCGAACTCGGTGTGCAGGGGACCCAGTCCCGGCTTCTGCACCTCGCCGGCGATCGTTGACGCATACTTGAGAACCGGTATTCCCTGAACATCAGCGTCGAACATCTTGCCGGCGATCGCCTTCTGCATCTTCGAGAAGGAATGAACCGGGATCACCGTGGCGAGCTTTCCGCCGGCGACGATGTATTCACCCGTCGGATCTATGTCCACGCCGTGAGGTGATTTCGGGGTCGGCAGGAAGTACACGACGCCCGGGCAATCCCGCGGGTCGAGCATCTTCACCGATGTCTTCCGTTCCGCGCGAGCAATGTGCGACTTCGGGTCCATCACGTTGTGGAAGTAGTCCGACGGCGTCGCCTTCGATTTCCCCTGTGCCACGCACTGCTCGGCAGCGCGGTAGTTCACCGCGGCGATGAAATCCTTGTCGTTCTGCGATGCGTTCTGCTCGAGCTTCTGGTATGCCTGCTCGGAGTTGTACATCGTGAAGAAGAACCACCCGTCCGATGGCCCCTTCCCCGCGTGGCCGAGGTCGTAGTTGAAGCCCGGCATCATTATCTGGAACGCGATGTCCATATTTCCCGGCTGATCGGCGGTGATGAACGACAGCGTTCCCTTGAAGTTCTGCTTGAAGCTTGCGATCGGGACGTCGGCATTCGGAATCGGCACGCTGAAGCGCGTCGCCGACACGATGTATTTCGTGTCCGGCGTAGTGAACGGCGACGCATGTCCGCCGGCGGCGTTCGGGATCTGGAGGATCTCTGTCGTCTCGAAATTCGTCAGATCGATGCGAGCGACGCGGGGAGTGTTGTTTCCGTTGATGAACAGCCAGCGTCCATCAGGCACTCCATCGGTCTGCGACAGCTCGGCGTGATGGGTGTCGTCCCAAGGGACGAAGCCATATGTCGTCTGGAGCATGGCCTTCGTTTCTTCGTTGTAGCCCCAGCCTGTCTCAGGATTCTGCGAGAAGACGGCGATGAACTTGAGGAGCCGACCCGACGGCAGCCCATAGGCCATCACCTGGCCGTTATATCCGCCCGAGAGAAAGGCGTAGTACTCGTCGTATTGTCCAGGCGGCACGTAGACCTTTGAGGCGGCGTTGCCTGACAGAACATTGTTCGAATCGGTACCTGCCGTCTTCGTACACGCATAGATCACCGCCAAGCTGGCGGCGGCTGCGAGGATGACCAGCTTCCTGAACGGAGGGAGTCGTCTCATCGGTCTCTCGAGTTACGGGTATGGTCCGGCGGAGCGTCGGAGTCCAATCAAGATCAGCGTGTAACCCGATAGGAAGAATCGGGTTATTGCCGCATATTCCTTAGGAAGACCCAGAATGGCTGGTAGGGAAAAACCCGACAGCCGGCGTCGCGTCAGCCCTTCGCCGGAACGACGAGAATCGGTTTGCGGATACTCCTTACGAGGGCGGTCGAGACACTGCCGAGCAGGAACCGCTGGATTCCCTTGAGGCCGTGCGTTCCCGCCGCGACCAGATCCGCTCCGACGCGCTCGCAGAACTCGAGGAGCGCCGGCACAGGAGAGCCGTTGAGGATCACCGATTCCACCACGACTCCACTCGGCGCCTTTAGCTCACCCGTGATCTGCCGGAAGCGCATGACGAGATCGCCCGGATAGTGTTCGGCCTCCGGCGCGACAGGACCCTCGGGGAGTACCTCAAACGGCTGCTCGACGTACACCAGATAGACCGTCCCCGACTCTCCCAGCATCTCCACAGCGGCTGCTGCGGCCCGTATGCTTGCCGGTCCGAAATCCACCGCTACCACGATCGTTGCCGGTTTGTTCAGCTCGTTCCCGACAACGAGCACGGGGATCGAGCAGCTGCGCAGCAGATGAATCGTCGTCTCGCCACCGAGCATGCGATCGATTACTCCGTGATCCGTCCGTCCGACGAAAACCATGTCCGCAGCACGCGCCTCGGCCGCCTTCACGATTTCCTCTGCCGGACGTCCAACGACTACTTGCCGTGTCCATTCGAAGCGCTCGGCGAGCGGGCCGATGGCGTCTCGGATAGCTGCGTCCCTCAACTGGATCCGCAGATCCTCGACCTGCGACTGCGGCTGGTCCATGCCAAGGTCGAGCTTGTACGACGACATCGGCCGGAGAACGCTGACCACGTGCACCGGCCACTTTCTTATCGCTGCAATATTGGCTGCCGACTCGAGTGCCGCGTGCGACGCGGGCGAGCCGTCGAATCCGACGACGATGCCGCCAATGACAGGTGTTTCGAATTGCCAGAGTTGCTGCGAGCTCGATGGAGTTGTCATGGTGGGCATGGTGGCCTCGGAGAACCAGGTATCGTGATCGCCAGGTACGAAGATGCGGGCTTGCGCTGCTCCTGACAGTCGGTATAAACCCGAAGTGGTGTGAGGCATTCGCCACCTGGTCCCGGTGAACGCGTGGGCGCTTTCCCTACAATAGTTACGCGGAAACGCCGACTGTTGACCTTGCACTGCCGCGACAACTTGCCAGTGCGGCAGGTTCCCCGTGAACAGGGGGTCCAGAACCCGCACCGGATCTCCCGCAGAGGCCTCCTTGGAACCAAAAAAAGGATTGACGATACGCGAGATGACCAGCCGCGAGATGCGCGCCCTCCTGAAGCGAAATCATGTCGGCCGGCTCGGCTTCTCCTTCCACGATCGAGTTGAAATCCGCCCTGTCCATTATGTCTACAGCGACAACTGGCTGTTCGGACGGACGTCGCCAAGCGAGAAGCTCGTGACTCTAAAGCACAATCAGTGGGTCGCGTTCCAGGTGGATGAAGTCAGCGGTCCATTCGATTGGAAGAGCGTGCTCGCCCACGGAAGCTTTTACCACCTCACCGAGAACGGGACGCCGCACCACAGGGAAGCACGCGCGGAGGCGTTAAGACTCATTCGCGAGTTTCTCCCCGAGGCGCTGCGTGACGCGGATCCGGTACCATCCCGGACGGAATTATTCGGAATCGCAATTGACAGTCTGTCGGGTCGTTCCGCGTCGTCGGCATGATCAACATGACTCGACACGGCGCTCACGGCGTCACGAATTTCTTATGGAGGATTCGATGTATCGTGTAATCATGGTGCCGGTAGACGGATCCGCATTTTCGCGCGAGGCGGTCTTCCAGGGACTGAGGCTCGCGAAGGTGAGTGGCGCACAGCTGCGCCTTGTGCGGGCCGCTTCGATGCCTGTCGTTCTTGGTGGTCCTGAAGTGGTCGGGCTGGAGAGCACCGCCTGGAAGACCGAGCGCGAGGCCATCCTCAGGCATCTCTACCAGCTGGCCGCGGAGTGCAGGTCTACCGCCGCAATTGACGTCACCGCTACCGTTGAGGACGGCCCGGTGGCCGATGCGCTTCGCGGTCACGCCCTCCGTCACCATGTTGACCTGATAGTCATGGCGACACATGCCCGACGTGGCCTTGCCCGGGTCTGGCTCGGAAGCATTGCCGACAGACTCATTCGAGAGACCGGCCTTCCGGTGCTTGTCGTGCGACCGTCGTCGATTGCAACGGAGATGTCCAGTGGTTCATGCTTCAAGCGGATGGTCATCGCTCTCGACGGCTCACCGCTCGCCGAACGGAGTCTCACGCCGGCACTCGCGCTTGCCGAGCTCGAGCAGGCCGAAGTCACGCTCCTTCGCATCGTGCCGGCGGAGAAGAACCTTCCAGTCGGCGAGATCCACTCGTCTATCGGGCCCGCACGAGCGGCCGACGTCCAGGAAGCCCAATGGTACATCGCCAGCATCCGCATTCTCCTCACCCAGCGGCGTGTGTCCCTCAGATCAGCGGTGGTCGTCGCCGCCGACATTCCATCGGCGATACTCGGTTACGCCGAATCGCATGACGCTGATTTGATCGCCATCGCGACACACGGTAGAGGGGGGCTTGCACGCGCGATGATCGGGAGTGTCGCCGACCGGCTCGTGAGCGATGGAGCGATCTCTGTGCTGGCGATCCATCCGGAAGAGCAGACGCAGGGCCTCGTGGCCGAGTCTCGCCCGATGTTCGCAGCAGAAATGTCCGGCTGATCCGAGTCGGCAGATGACGTCCATCGTCGGCCAGACGAGGTCCGAGGTTCAAGCACCCGTCTGGCGGGCATGGTTGTACGCGGGCTGGCTTCCCTTTTTGACGCTTTGCTTCATCGTCGCCGGCGCGGTGATCCGTTTCGGAGCGTCGAACCCAAGCCTTGCCGTAATGGTGTGGTGGTCCGGCCTCGCGATAACCGGAGCACCGATTGTCTGGCAGACGGCGCGCGACATATCATCCGGCCGTTTTGCCGTTGACCTGGTCGCTGCCCTCGCGATCATTCTCGCATTCGTTCTCTGGCAGCCGCTCGCTGGACTCGTCATCGTCCTCATGCAGAGCGGAGGCGAGTCTCTCGAGCGTTACGCCGGAAGAAAGGCGAGTGACGCGGTGCGCGAGCTCGAGGCGGCAGCACCCCGAATCGCCCACCGCATGCTCAACGGATCAACCGAGGACATAGCGGTCGACGAAGTCGAGGTCGGTGATCTGCTCCTGATTCGGCCGGGAGATCTCGTCCCGTGCGACGGATTCGTCACCGGTGGACGGTCGCATGTGGACGCTTCGAAGCTCACCGGTGAGCCAATCCCGCTCTCCGTTATTACCGGGGTCCGGCTGATGAGCGGGAGCATCAATCTCGAAGGCCCTCTCGAGATGGAAGTCCTGGCACCGGCAGGCGAAAGCCAGTACGCGCGGATTGTCGAGCTCGTGCGCTCGGCACAGGCGAGCAAGGCGCCGCTCCAGCGCCTTGCCGATCGTTATGGACTGTGGTTCACGCCGCTGACGCTCATCGTCTGTGCCGTTGCCTATCTGTTAACACACGATCCGGTTCGCGTTCTCGCGATCCTGGTCGTCGCTACGCCGTGCCCGCTCCTGCTCGCCGCGCCGGTTGCGTTCATCAGCGGAATCAACGCCGCCGCGCGACGTCATATCATCATGCGGAACGGCGCCGCTCTCGAGTACCTCGCCAGCGCCAGCTCTGCCGTGTTCGACAAGACAGGAACAGTGACTCTTGGCCGGCCAATTGTGCGCCGCGTGATTACGACCGACTCGCTGACCGCAGCCGATCTCCTTCGCCTCGCCGGTGCTGTCGAGCGGGGATCGAGTCATCTCCTTGCCCGCACGCTCGTCGAAGCGGCCGAGGAAACGGTCAGCCCGCTCCCCGCCGCACGCGATGTGAGAGAGGCTGCAGGACGTGGTGTAACCGGCATGGTTGAAGGTCACGCGGTTGCCGTCGGCGCTGCATCATACGCCGCGGATCACGCTCCCCTGTTCGAATCGGAGCTGGAGGCGCTCGTCGATGCGGGCGAAGGGCTCCGCGCCTACGTGACGGTGGACAACCGACTCGCGGGAATCGTCGAATACAACGACGCCATCCGTGGGGACATTGTCGATCTGCTCGCCGAGCTCAGGCGCCTGGGATTGACGCGGGTGCTCCTTCTTTCCGGCGACGCGTCCACGAACGTAGGCGCAGTTGCACGGCAACTCGGCATTCGTGAGGCATCTGGCGATCTTCTGCCTGAACAGAAGGTGACGGTCGTACGCGATCTCGTGGATGCCGGGGAGCACGTCCTGATGATCGGCGACGGAACGAACGACGCTCCCGCATTGAGTGCCGCCACCGTCGGCATCGCGCTTGCAAGCCAGAGCGGAGGGATAACTGCCGAGGCAGCTGACGTTGTCATTCTGGCGGACGATCTGTTGCGCATATCCGAGGCGATCCGTATCAGCCGTCGCACGATGCGCATTGCGAGACAATCGATCTGGGTGGGGCTCGGACTCAGCGCTACTGCCGCAGGCTTCGCGGCGGCAGGAATGATCGCCCCCACACTGGGCGCGCTTCTGCAGGAGGCGATCGATCTCGCCGTGATCGTCAACGCTCTCCGCGCGACTGCTCTGCCCGCCATGACCCGGAGGGAAAGCGCCGATTCAGAATTCGCGACGCGTCCCCCGCTACTTCCCTCTGCGCCGGCGTCTGGCGGCAGAAACCCCGTTACGCTGCCGAGGAGCTGAGAATGGAAATCAAACGAGTGGTCTCGGGAATGGATTTCAGCGATTCGGCGGTCACCGCCGCGCGCTGGGTGAGCAGTCACTTCGCGCCGGAAGCGGAGATCATCTTCGTGCATTCCATTTTCGTTCCCGTTCCTCCGCGATTTCTTCGCGGGCGCTTTCCCTCGCCGGAGGTAGTCGTGTCGGTCGCGAGAGAAGGCGCTGAGAAGAGATTTCGGGAGCTGACATCCTCGTTCGCGCCGAATCGGGTTCGAACAGAGATCCGGGTCGGCCAGCCGGCCGAGCAGATCTCGCAGGTCGCAACCGAATACGGGGCCGATCTCGTCGTCGTCGGGAAACATGGGCAGCGGCCCGGAATCTGGTCACGAATCGGAAGCACGGCGGAGAAGCTGCTCGGCAGCTCGGCCATTCCGGTTCTGCTGACCCCGAAAATTCCGGAAGGCCATCCGAAGAATGTCCTTCTGGCGCTCGAAGATCCTGAAGACATTTCACTCGCGGCGGGCTGGCTCCGCTACCTCACCAGTCGATTCTCCGTCAGCATCACCGGGTTGCACGTGGTGAGCTCCGCGATCCTCAGCGGAATACTTTCAGCTGAGGCATTCGGTCCGGTCGGTTCTCAGGATAGAGTTGCAGTAGTAAAGGACGAGATCAGGGAAAGCTCCAGCACGTGGCAGCGAGACTTCGAGTCCGCAGGCCTGGGCGCGATCGAGACGGAGGTGACGTTTGGCGAGCCAGGACAGGAGATAGTCTTCGCCGCGACCCGGCTTCACAGCGACCTGATCGTCATCGGACGTGCGCGCGGCGGCGCGACACGCCGGGCACTGCTCGGAAGCGTTACGGGCGAGGTACTCCGCGAAGCGCCATGCCCGGTTCTGGTCGTGACCGCTCCGGAGGACGAGATCGTTGACGCCTAGCGCCGATGGATGAAGATTCGCAGCGCATGACAGTTTCGGCAGTGCGAGAGAACGGCGCGGCCGCCCCACTGTCCCCCGATGAACTCAGACTGATCGACGCCTACTGGCGTGCCGCGAATTACCTGTCGGTCGGACAGATATACCTTCGCGCCAATCCACTGCTCAGAGAGCCGCTGCGCATCGAGCACGTCAAACCGAGGCTGCTCGGCCACTGGGGAACGACTCCCGGGCTCAATTTCATCTACGCGCATTTCAATCGGCTCATTTGCGAGCATGATCTCGATTCGATCTTCATTGCGGGGCCGGGGCATGGCGGACCAGGAGTCGTTGCCAACAGCTACCTCGAGGGGACGTACAGCGAGATCTATCCACACGTCGGGCGGGATATCGCCGGACTCGAACGACTCTTCACGCAGTTTTCGTATCCGGGCGGAATTCCAAGCCATGCCTCACCTGAGACCCCTGGCTCGATTCACGAAGGCGGCGAGCTGGGCTATTCGCTCCTCCACGCGTACGGCGCCGCGTTCGACAATCCGGACCTGGTGGTCTGCTGCGTCGTTGGCGACGGAGAAGCGGAGACAGGAGCGCTCGCGGCCAGCTGGCATTCCAACAAGTTCCTGAACCCGCGGACTGACGGAGCGGTCCTGCCGATTCTGCATCTCAATGGATACAAGATCGCAGGACCGACGGTGCTCGCGAGGATCGGCGACGAGGAGCTCACCGAACTGATGCGTGGCTACGGCCATGAGCCCCTGCTTGTCTCCGGCGACGATCCGGCGACGATGCATCAGCTGATGGCGTCAACCCTCGAGCTCGCGCTCGCTGACATTCGCGCAATACAATCGAGAGCGCGCGCGGAAGGAAATACCAGCCGTGAGCGCTGGCCGATCGTCATCCTGCGATCGCCAAAGGGATGGACGGGTCCGAAGACTGTAGATGGGAAGCAGATGGAAGGCTCATTCAGGTCGCACCAGGTCCCGCTTGCCGGACTGGCGTCGAACCCGGAACATCTCAGGCTGCTGGAGGCATGGCTGCGCAGCTATAAGCCCGAAGAGCTTTTCGACGAGAAGGGCTCTCTCGTTCCCGACCTTGCTGCGCTGGGCCCCCGGGGCACGAGCAGAATGAGCGCCAATCCGCATGCGAATGGCGGGCTGCTGCTCCGCGATTTGACAATGCCCGACTACCGCAAGTATGCAGTTGAGGTCCCTGCGCCCGGAACCGTTGACGGCGAAGCAACCCGCGTCCTCGGCGCAATGCTGCGAGACGTGCTGACGCTGAATGCGGGCGCGCGCAATTTTCGGATGGTCGGGCCGGACGAGACTTCCTCAAATCGCCTCGACGCCGTCTTCGAGGTGACCGACCGGACGTCGGACGCGGAGATCCTGCCCACCGATGATCACGTCTCGCCCGATGGACGCGTGATGGAAGTCCTGAGCGAACACATGTGCCAGGGCTGGCTGGAGGGCTATCTCCTCACCGGGCGCCATGGATTCTTCTCCTGCTACGAAGCTTTCATCCATATCGTCGATTCGATGTTCAACCAGCACGCGAAATGGTTGAAGACAACACGCTCGATTCCATGGCGCAGGCCCATCGCTTCGCTGAATTATCTCCTTACCTCACACGTCTGGCGGCAGGATCACAACGGCTTCAGCCACCAGGATCCGGGATTCATAGACCACGTCGTGAACAAGAAAGCCGACGTCGTCCGCGTCTATCTCCCGCCGGATGCGAACACATTGTTGTCGGTTGCCGATCACTGTCTTCGCAGTCGCCACTATGTGAACGTCATCGTCGCAGGCAAGCAGCCCTCACCGCAATGGCTGGACATTGACACAGCCGCAGCGCACTGCGCCCGCGGGATCGGCACGTGGAAGTGGGCAAGCAATGATGAAGGCGATCCGGAGGTCGTTCTCGCCTGTGCCGGAGATGTTCCGACGCTCGAGATCCTCGCTGCCGTATCGTTGCTGCGCGAGCACCTGCCCGACCTTCGGATGCGGGTCGTGAACGTCGTTGACCTGATGACGCTGCAGCCGCGCACCGAGCATCCGCATGGCCTGAGCGACGACGAATTCGATGCCCTGTTCACCGCTGATCGTCCGATCGTCTTCGCGTTCCATGGATACCCGTGGCTCATTCACCGCCTGACGTACCGGCGCATGAACCATGACAACCTGCACGTTCGCGGTTACAAGGAAGAGGGAACGACAACAACCCCGTTCGACATGACGGTTCTAAATACGATGGACCGCTTTCACCTCGCCCTCGACGTGATCGAGAGAGTGGAACGGCTTCGTTCCGATCCGTCAGCCGCGGCCGCTGCGGAAGTCTTCCGCGACAAGCTCAAGGAGCATCGCCGCTACATCCGCGCCAACGGAGAGGACATGCCGGAGATACAGCAATGGCGATGGCGATGGACAGCGGGCCCCTCACCTATTTCGTCAGCAGCCCGAGCTTGAGGGCGAAGTCCACGTAGTCCGATCGATGCGAGAGTCCCAGCTTTTCGTTGATCCGCTGCTTGTAGGTGTCCACCGTCTTCGGGCTGATGAACAGCTTCTCGCCGATCTCCGGCGCGCTGAATCCACCTGCGACGAAACGCAGAACGTCGCGCTCTCTTTCAGTCAGCTTCTCGTACTTCTCGCGCTCGTCGGCGTGCTCTGACTTGCGCTGGATTCCCTTGGCCAGGGCCCGCGTTGCCGACGGCTGCATATAGAGATCACCGTGGGCCACCGCCCTCACCGCGTCCACCAGCTCCCGGTCGGCCGCGCTCTTCACGAGATACCCGCTTGCCCCAGCCTCGAGGACCTTCACCAGGTAAGCGTCCTCGGCGTGCATGGTCAGGATCAGGATCTTCGTCCGTGTTTCCTTCTCGACCAGCTCCCTCGTCGCGGTGATGCCGTCCATCTCTCCCATCGAGAGATCCATCACCAGGACGTCGGGATTGAGCCGGTCGACCAGCCCAATTGCTTCCTTGCCGTTGGAGCCTTCGCCAATGACCTGGATGTCCTTCGCGCTGCTCAGCACCGCCTTGACACCGGCGCGCACTACCGCATGGTCATCGGCGAGCACGACCCGAATGACGTCCGCGGTCACGATGCCGCCTCCGTCGCCTTCAATGCCGCAGTAACACGCACAGCACCGTCTTTCCCGTTCTCAACCCGCATTACGCCTCCGCTGAGCTCCACCCTGTCCATGATCGACGCGAGACCCGATGTCGAATTATCGGACGCCGGTACCCCGCTGTCCACACCCCGGCGGTTCTCTATCACCTCGAGACAAAGACTCCCATCGTTGGCGTAGAGCAGAATGTCGACCGATCCCGTCGAGTTCCGCCCCTCCGCCGCCTTCAGGGATTCCTGCGCGACTCTGAAAAGCGTCGCCGCTGTGCTCGGCGGGACAGGCAGGTCGCCGATGGTTGCGCCAACGCGAACCTCCAGCTTTCCATGCGCCTCGGTCTGATGTGCCAACGCCTCGAGCGCGGTGACCAGTCCGAGATCCTCGGCTATCCGGGGATGCATCGATACCGATATGTTACGCACTTCGTCCATCGCCTTACCGATCATCCCGCGTACCGCGGAGAGGCGATTCCGCATTTCGTCGTCGCTCGCATCCGCGCTCGCCGCACTGAGCTGGAACCTCACCGCCGCAAGCGTCTGCGCTATCGAATCGTGGAGCTCTCGTGCGAGCCGGGCACGCTCGATGTCCTGTGTCGAGATTACCTCCGTTCCCAGCTTCTGTATCCGCCGGCGCTCCGCAGCGAGCGAATCGAGAAGGCCGTTCACAGTGTCCGTGAGGCGAGAGACCTGCGAGTCGGCCACCAGCGACGGGATTGCTCTCACACCGAATTCTCCGTTCGATACACGCCCGGCCACTCTTTCCAGCTCCGCGATCGGACTGAGCGCAAGACGCACCAGGAAGAGATTGACGACGAACGCAAGCGCGAGCGCGCCGAGAACCACCAGAATCGCTCCCTCTTCCGTCGTTCGCAGGCCATTGCCGAGAAGCAGCAGCACGACCACAACGATCATGGCGTTCGCGCCCATCACCTTCAGGACCAGCGGGGCGCGCAGGAAATGGCGCGCGCCGGTGACCAGGATGGGCGGGACACGGTGGGGCGGCGAGCCCAGGAGGGAAGCGGCGGTGGCTGGCATTTCGAGGTGCTTTGCGCTCAGCCGACGATGGTGGCGACTGCCTGACTGGAGATATCTGACATGCGAGCTGCGTTCGGGGTTGATGTCAATGGTGCTCCTCAACGTACGATTCGCTCCCGAGTTCAAGCTGTCGGGTGGACTGAGGAAGGATTTGTCCGATACCTTTATGGGCGCGTGGGGGAAAGCCCTACAGCGTTTCGATCTTCAGACCTTTTGCACCTGGGTTAAAGCCGATTCAATTCTCTTTGCCTGACGCCAGCCCGTGCCGATAAGCGACTCGATCACTGATGCAGCGCTCGCGGGGATCGCAGCGATCTCCGCCGACGCGATCATCTGCATTGACCAGTCGCAGCGAATCACCTTCTTCAACGAAGGTGCAGAGCGGATCTTCGGCTATGACGCCGAGGAAACGATGGGTCAGCCAATCGAGATGTTGATTCCTGTGCGCTCTCGGGAGACGCACCGTCATCATGTCGAGAGTTTCGGCCAGTCCACCATCAGGGCGCGCAAAATGAGCGAGCGCAGCGAGATCTCCGGACTCCGCAAGAACGGAGAGGAGTTTCCCGCGGAGGCCGCCATATCGCATCTAAGCGACGGCGGCGGGATAATCTATTCGGTGGTGCTACGCGACATCACCTTTCGCCGGCGCGTTGAACAGAGCCAGAGATTTCTTGCTGAGGCAGGCGAAAAACTCGCCTCGTCACTTGGTACCGAAGAAACGACCGCCAGCGTTGCGAGTCTTGCGGTCCCCGTGCTCGCTGACGCGGCGATCGTCACCATCTTCCACGGCGGCGCGTTCCGCGGCGTGGCCGGAGCTCATATAGACCCGTCGCGGGCGGCGATGCTCCGGCGGTCGCGCGCACTATCTCCTCCTGATCTTCATGGCGGGCATCCCGTCGCGGAGGTCATCCGCACCGGCACCGCAATCATCATCACCGAAGCCTCAGCCGCGGAACCCGGAGGTGCCGCGTTCCTGGGCCAGACCGGGGACATCTTCGACGGATCGCAGGTCGCTGCTGCGCTCATTCTTCCCTTGATCGCGCGAAACCAGCTGATCGGAGTGCTCGAGCTCTACAGCCGCCACCGCAGATTCGATTCGGACGACATCATCCTCGCCCAGGACTTGAGTCGTCGCGCGGCGCTGGCGATCGATAATGCACGACTCCACGATCAGGTCATCCTCGGCCTGCGTGCGCGCGACGACATGATCGGCATCGTCTCACACGACCTGCGGAACCCAGTCAACGCCGTGACGATGCTCGCTGGCGCAATACTCAGCATCGAGCGCGAGACCGAGCTGCCAAATGATGTCGTCGAGTATTCAACGGTGATACGACAGGCCGCAGAGCAGATGGACTCGCTCATCCGCGATCTTCTCGACGTAACTCGCGTGGAGGCAGGACGGCTCCGCGTCGAAGCGATCCCAACCGAAGTTCGGGAGCTGCTCGACGACGCTGTGCGTATTCTCGTACCGGTGGCAGCCGCGAAATCAATCGAGCTGCGTGTTATGGCGAACGGATCGCTGCCAATGGTCAACGCTGATCCTGAGCGAATCAGGCAGGCGTTGTCCAATCTCATCGGAAACTCGGTGAAGTTCTCCCCACCCGGGAGCACGATCGAGCTCGGCGCGTCCGAGCTGGGTGGTGAACTGATCATCTCGGTGAGAGACGAAGGCCCGGGAATGACTCCCGATCAGCTGTCACATGCTTTCGATCGCTTCTGGCAGTCACGCCGTACTGACCGCGAAGGCGCTGGTTTGGGTCTGGCAATCACACGTGGAATAGTCGAAGCCCACGGCGGCCGCATTTGGGCGGAAAGCACCACTGGCAAGGGTAGCACCTTCAACTTCACTCTGCCTGTAGTCAAAGCGAGCACATGAACAGCATTCGACTTCGTCTTATGGCGCTCACCGCCATCAGCATTTTCGCGGCGTGCGCCGTTAACGAAGCGAAGCCCGCCCCGTCTGCTGGTCAGACCCCAATGCCGACGCTCGATCCGGTGGCGGTGACCGATACGCTGCCCGCGGCAGCTATTCAATCCGATTCGCCAACTTCGACGGATACAGCAGTGAGAGTCAAAGACGCGATCACAGTGCCTTCGGTTCCGGGCCGCAGCAAGAAGGACAGCCTCGCGCTCGTCTCGGCAATCCGCGCTGGAATGAAGGACACACGCTGGCCGGTGAGCACCCCCGCGCCGTTGCCCGGATCGATCCTTCCCGGCAAGCGCATCATCGCCTACTACGGCAATCCGTTGTCGAAGAGGATGGGAGTGCTCGGCGAATATCCACCGGACCAGATGCTCGCCCGTCTCGACAAGGAAGTAGCGGCATGGAACAGGGCAGACCCGGAACACGTCGTTCAGCCTGCGCTCCATCTAATAGTAGTTGTCGCTCAGGGTGGTCCGGGGCGCGATGGCAAATACAGGCTGCGCATGCCGGATACTCTCGTCTACAAGGTCGCCGGCTGGGCCGCTCGGCGAAACGCTCTCCTGTTCCTAGACGTGCAGGTGGCGAAGAGCACACTTCAGGATGAATTGCCGCGGCTTACTGATTATCTGAAGCGGCCCAACGTTCACCTGGGGATTGACCCCGAGTTCTCGATGAAGCATGGGGAGAAGCCCGGATCGAAGATCGGCACGATGAGCTCCGACGACGTCAACTACGCCATCCGGTTCCTTACAGATATCGTAAAGGCGAACAATCTTCCGCCCAAGGTTCTCATCGTTCACCGCTTCACCCGCAACATGCTCACCGGCTCGAAGAGCATCCACCTCGACCCGCGCGTCCAGGTGGTACTCAACATGGACGGATGGGGAAATCCATGGCTCAAGTTCGACTCCTACCGCGACTACGTTGAAGCGGAGCCGATACAGTTCACCGGGTTCAAGCTCTTTTACCACAACGACACCAAGAAGGGGGAGCCCCTCCTGACACCGGGAGAGGTCCTCCGACTCACGCCCAAGCCTCTCTACATCCAGTACCAGTAAACGGAGGAGGTAGTTGCGGATGCCCATCGCGACAGTAAACCCCGCGACAGGCCAAACGCTCAAGACTTTCGAGCCGGCAACTGAAGAAGAGATCGATGAGCGATTGAATCTCGCTGTCGCGGCGTTCGTCAGACATCGGCTCCTTCCAATGGCCGATCGTGCGACTTCGATGATTCGAGCAGCTGAAATCCTCGAAGCCGAAAAGGAGCGACTCGGTGCCCTGATGACGCTCGAGATGGGCAAGCCAATTGGTGCCGCCGTCGCCGAAGCGGCGAAGTGCGCATCCGCGTGCCGATATTACGCCGAGCACGCGGCGGTGTTTCTAGCCGACGAGCCGGTGGCGGTGCAGGAGGGAAAGGCGTGGATCGCATTTCAGCCGATTGGCGTCGTGCTTGCCGTGATGCCCTGGAATTTTCCCTTCTGGCAGGTGTTCCGTTTTGCCGCCCCCGCCCTGATGGCGGGAAACGTCGGGATCCTCAAGCACGCCTCGAACGTTCCACAATGCGCTCTCGCCATCGAAGACGTATTTACGCGCGCAGGGTTTGCGCACGGAGTTTTCCAGACGCTCCTCGTCAGCTCGTCTGCTGTGGAGAAGATCATCGCTGACCCGCGCATCGCAGCGGTCACGCTCACCGGCAGCGAGGGCGCAGGCCGTCAAGTGGCAAGCGTGGCCGGCCGGAACATCAAGAAGAGTGTGATCGAGCTCGGCGGAAGCGATCCGTTCATCGTGATGCCGAGCGCTAAGCTCGAAAGTGCGGTCGAGACAGCGGTGACCGCGCGCATGATCAACAACGGCCAGTCGTGCATCGCTGCCAAGCGGTTCATCGTTCACGAAAAGATCTACGACCAGTTCATGCGTGGCTTTGTCGAGCGAGTTGCATCGCTTCGTGTCGGCGATCCGATGGATCCGAAGACGCAGCTCGGTCCACTTGCGACTGCGCAGATCCGTGACGACATCGAAAGCCAAGTAAACGCGACCGTTGCCGCAGGCGCCCGCGTACTCACCGGCGGGAAGCGTCTCCACATGGACGGGTTCTATTTCGCCCCGACAGTCCTCGCTGATATTCCGCCGTCATCTCCGGCGGCACATGAGGAGCTCTTCGGACCCGTCGCATCCCTATGGAAAGTCGCGAACATCGACGAAGCCATCCGGAGAGCCAACGGCACAAGCTTTGGACTCGGCGCGAGTGCCTGGACCAACGATGCCGCCGAGCACGGCCAGTTCGTGCGCGATCTCGAGGCGGGGCTGGTGTTCATCAATGGAATGGTGGCCTCGGAGCCCGCGCTTCCTTTCGGCGGCGTGAAGACCTCGGGCTACGGCCGAGAGCTCGGCGAATTCGGCATCCGCGAGTTCGTCAACATCAAGAGCATCAAGGTCGCCGGCGGAGAACCACAATAGATCGGCGACCGACCGGTCACATTGCTACCATCCGTTGACACGATCCCATTCCGCAAGCACCTCTCGGGTTCCATCGACTATGTAGTATCTCTCGTGCGCCGCCGCTGTAATGCAGGAGTGGTTTGGCGCGATGCGGACTTTCGCGCCAATTCGCAGCCTCTCGAACGGCAGCGGTTGCGAGCTGGTGGCGACACCATGCTCCTGGTAGGCTTGCTCGATCACGCACTCGCCGTATGATGGCTTGCCGTCGATGTCCCACACCAAACCGTAACCCGCGTCTTGATTCGTCGATGCGGTGCTCCTGTCCTTCGAGAGAGCGAGAGCTCCGGCGTCGAGCAGAATCCTGTTTGTGCCCGGTCGGCGCCCGATCACCGAGGCCAGCACTGTCATCGCAATGTCGTCGCGCGTGCCCGAGTCGATTGCCGCCAGGAAGAGATCACCGAACATATAGACGCCCGGCCGCGCCTCGGTCACTCCATCCATCCGCTCGACATGCATCATCGTCGGAGTCGATCCGACAGAGACGATTTCGCATTTCATACCCACCGCGCGCAATCGCTCCGCCGCGGCAGTAACGGCGACGCGCTCCTGCTCAGCCACCGCCTTTAAGGCATCTACCGTTCGGCATTCATAAGAATGTCCGGCGTGAGTCAATACACCCGCGAGTTTTTCGCCGAGGGCCCGCCCGATGGCGATAAGCTCCGGACGGTCAGGGCTGACGCCGCCGCGTAGCTCCCCGGAATCAATTTCGATCAACGCCCGGAAACGTCCCGAATGCGCAGCGATTGCCACCGCGGTCTCGGCGTCATCGGTGAGGACATTTAGTCTCATGTCGCTACTAAATAGCCTTGCGAGACGATCCAGCTTCTCCGGAGTCGTTCCCACCGCAATAGTGATGTCGCGAAAGCCATGCTTGGCGAAATATTCAGCTTCGGCGATCGTCGAAACGGTGATCCCTCCCGCCTCTCCGGCAGTCGCCATTCGCGCAACGTCAGCCGACTTCGCTGTCTTGAGGTGAGGTCGCAGCGACACGCCGTGTTCACACATCCGCGAGCTCATCCTCTCGAGGTTCCGCGCAAGTATCCCGCGATCGAGCACAAGGCACGGAGTCGGAAGATTCTCTAGCTGCATACTTGAGTCTTGATGTGAGGCACTGAATTCAATCGAGCTTACCTGACCGTCCTTCCCACGGTCCATGGAACACCCGCCGTATCGAGCGCGCGATTCAATGCGGGTACGCGTGCCGTAAGCAACGCGTTGAGTCTGCCCGCCTCGCGTTCGAGATCCTTCATTGCCAGCTCCAGCGTCTCGCGCTGAATCTGCGTCGGCGGCGAAGTCACGTCGCCGATCTCGCCAGCGACCTGGTTCACCCGTGCCTGAATTGACGGCTGGAATTTCTTGTCGTCCACGTCGCTCGTGTCCGGACCCTGGTGGCCGCGCACCTTGAGGAGAATGTCATCCACCTCCTTATCTATCGCTTCCGTCTGCTTCGTGAGGCTGTCGGGGGCGGCGCTGGTCTTGAGCGCCGCCTTTACTTCTGTCATCTGATCCTTCAGCAGCTCCGCCGTCCTGACGACCGCCTGCACCTTCGCCTGCTGAGCGGTCGAGCTCACACGCGCCTCCCACAGCGCGCGATATTCGGCCGCACTCAGCGGGACGAGCGGATCGGGGTTGACCATGATCGGCGTTTCCACCGATGTCGCAATGATGGTGTCCTTTCCAGCGAGCGTCAGTCTCGCGACATATCTGCCGGGAAGCACGAACGCTCCGGTCGGCTGGCTGCGAGTCCCAGTCGGTCTCGGATTGATGTACGGAGGCGGGAGACGTAGGTCCCATGTCGCGCGATGCATTCCGGGGCCTGTCTTTACCGTCAGGTCGCGAATCCGCTTGCCCTCGGAATCAACGATCGCGAGCGTCAGCGTGCGTCCCTTCGGCACGCTGTCCTTCAGGAAGTAGGTGAGCGTTGTCCCGAAGGGCGGATTCGGAGCGCTGAAAGATCTTTCGCCGAGTGCGCCGGCGCCGCGTGCGCCACCCGGAATGGTGGTGTTGTAGTTGAACAGCGTCACTGCCTTTACTGGAAAAAGGTACATCCCACTGCGATCGGCATCTGCAAACCTCTCGAGCGGAGTGATGTCGTCGATGATGTAGATCCCGCGTCCGTGCGTTCCGATCACGAGATCGTTCTCGCGCGGATGGATTCGGATGTCGTGCACCGGGACTGTCGGGAGATTGTACTGCAGACGCGACCAGCTCCGGCCTCCATTCCCCGTGTACCATGCGCCCATCTCGTTCCCGACGAACAGGAGTGATGGCGCGCGCGGATGCTCGCGAATCACCTGCACCGACGACACGGGGAGATTCGACGCAATGGAGGTCCAGGTCTTCCCGTAATCGGTGCTTTTGAGGACATACGGCTTGAAGTCATTGCTCCGATGGCCGTCGAATGTTGCGTAGACAGTGCCTTCATCGTGGCTCGATGCCACCACCCGGCTGACGTACGTCATATCCGGCACGCCCGGGAACTGGTCGATCTTTGTCCACGTCGCGCCGGCGTCCCGCGATACCTGGATCAGTCCGTCGTCGGTACCTACATATAGTAGTCCGCGCCGCATCGGCGACTCGTCCACCGTGCTGATGTTGCCGAAGTCCGCGGTCCCCGCATGCCATGCTACTGCGTCCTTGGTCCACAGCTTTCCCATCAGCGGTAGCTTGTCGCGATCGAGCTGGCGGGTGAGATCGCCACCGAGTTGCTCCCAGCTGTCGCCGCGGTTATTGCTGCGGAAAAGAAAATTGGCGCCGAAGTACACAGTATTGTGATCGTACGGTGAGATCATGATGGGAGCGCTCCAGTTCCACCGAAGATTCGGCTGCCCGAACTTCGGCTGCGGCTGAATGCTCTTCTGCTCTCCCGTTTTCACGTCGTAGCGGACGATTCCCCCATTCTGTGATTCCGCGTAGACAACGTTGGGATCGGTGGGATCGATTGCCGAATAGAATCCATCGCCGCCGGCAGTCACGTACCAGTCGCTGTTCGTTATTCCCTGGCGATTTCTTGTCTGGCTCGGGCCCGCCCAGCTGTTGTTGTCCTGGAGTCCGCCGTACACGTAGTAGAACGGCAGGCGATTATCGAGATCGATGGCGTAGTACTGACCAATCGGCAGGTTGCTGACGAAATCCATCGTCTGTCCGCGATCGTGCGTCATGTACACTCCACCGTCGTTGCCGACGATGAAGTGGTCGGGGTCCATCGGGTCGATCCACATCGCGTGGTAGTCCACATGTGCCGATGTCGCGGTCGGCTTTGACGTTGCGCCGCCGTCCTCGGACACGAAGATCGGAACGCCGAGCAGATAGACGCGATCGGGGTTCTTCGGGTCAACACGGATCTGGCTCATGTACCACGGGAATTCCTGGTAAGTCCCCGTCTTCCTCCAGCTCGCCCCGTAGTCGTCCGACCGGTAGACCTCCGGCGTCTTGGTCTCCATCGTCGCGTACACGGTGCGCGGCTGCGAGCGACTCACATCGAGCCCGATCCGGCCGATGTCACCCTTCGGCAGTCCCTCGGTGAGCTTCGTCCAAGTGGATCCGCCGTCGATCGACTTGTAGATCCCGCTTTCCGGTCCGCCGCCGACGAAGCTGTATGCCTTTCGCTGACGCTGGAACGCCGCTGCGTACATCGTGTTCGGATCCGTCGGATCCATCACGACATCGGTGACGCCGGTATGCTCGCTGATCTTGAGGACATTCGTCCACGTCTTCCCACCGTCGGTTGTCTTGAACAGTCCACGCTCCCCGCCATCGGCCCACAGCGGACCGACTGCCGCGACGTAGACGATGTTGGGATTGGTTGGATGGACGATGATGCGACCGATGTGTTGGGACGTTCTTAGTCCCATGTTCGTCCACGTCTTTCCGCCATTTTCCGACTTGTAGACCCCGTCGCCCCACGACGAGCTGCGCTGATTGTTCGACTCGCCTGTTCCCACCCAAACGATCTCCGGATTCGACGGCGCCAACGCGATATCGCCGATGGAAGAAGTTGTCTGCTTGTCGAACACCGGCTCCCATGTCGTCCCGGCGTTGGTCGATTTCCAGACGCCACCGGACGCGGATGCCGCGTACATCAGCTTCCCGAGGCGATCTCCGACGCGCGACTCCGGTCCTTCTGCAACTGCCAGGTCAACCACTCGCCCGCTTGTCACTGCCGGACCAATCGGCCGCCATGCGAGCTCGCTCAGCATCGATGAATCGTAGGTCGCGGCGTTGAACGCAACTTTGGGGGGAGACTTGGCGGCCGGTTCCGCTTTCCCTCTGGCCGATTTCTGTGCGCCCGCAGGGATGGCCGAGAGAAGAGCTGTGGCAATGACGAAGATAGAGGAGAGGGAGCGAGTACGAAGTCCTGCTCTCATGAGATTGCAACCTGGCTGATGGGGAGTTTGCGAGCCTCAAATGTTAACATTACGCACAGCCTCGCCGTCAGAGGAATTGAATGAATTCAGCAGTTGTCGGCTCGACCACTCACGCCGTCCGTCCACTTCGCGTGCCCCGCTTTGGCGCATCGAAGCACGCGGGCAACGGCACCCGGTTCCCCGCCGGGCCGACAGCCCGCTACCCTTTCCAGTTCCTCGTCGAGGTCGCCCGCAATCCGCTGGCGATGATGATCGCCATGATCCGCGACTACGGCGACATCGCCCACTACAGGATCGGGCCGCAGCACCTCTTTCTGTTCAATCATCCCGATCTCATCCGTGACGTGCTCGTCACCAACCAGAAGAACTTCCACAAGAGCCGCGGACTCGAGCGAGCGAAGAGACTCCTTGGCAACGGACTCCTCACAAGCGAGGACGAGTTTCATCTCAGGCAGCGACGGCTGGTCCAACCCGCGTTTCACCGCCAGCGCATCGCAGCGTACGCGACAACGATGTCCGACTTCGCCGAGCGGACTCGCTCGAATTGGAGGGACGGACAAACAGTGGACATGCACATCGAGATGATGCGCCTGACACTCGGCATCGTCGCCAAGACGTTGTTCGACGCCGACGTGGATTCAGAGGCTGCCGAGATAGGCGACGCGCTGACGACCGCCTTCGAGTCGTTTAATTACGCGATGCTGCCGTTTACCGAATACCTCGAGAAGCTGCCGATACCGGCTGTCCGGAGGTTCAATGCGGCGCGCGACCGGCTCGACCAGACCATCTACAGAATGATTGGAGAGCGCCGGGCGAGTGGCGAGGATCGCGGAGATCTGCTGTCGATGCTGTTGCTTGCACAGGACACCGAAGGCGACGGCACGGGAATGAGCGACCTTCAGCTTCGTGACGAAGCGCTCACGATCTTTCTCGCCGGCCATGAGACAACAGCCAACGCGCTGACCTGGACGTGGTATCTCCTGTCACAGCACCCCGACGTCGAAGCGCGGCTTCACGCCGAGGTTGACTCGGCGCTTGGTGGCCATTTACCGACGTTCGAGGATCTCCCGCACCTTCCCTATACGCGAATGGTTCTGGCTGAGTCGATGCGACTCTTTCCGCCGGCGTGGGCGATCGGCCGGCGCGCGCTTCACGAGTTCGACGCGAGAGGATACATGGTTCCCGCAGGATCGGTGATCCTGATGAGCCAGTACATCATGCACCGCGACCCGCGCTTCTTTCCCGATCCGGAGCGCTTCGACCCCGAACGATGGACTCCTGAAGCTCAGGCGGAGCGTCCGAAGTTCTCCTACTTCCCCTTCGGCGGGGGAGCACGGGTCTGCATCGGCGAGCAGTTCGCGTGGATGGAAGGCATCCTCCTCGTTGCGGCAATCGCGCAGCGATGGCGGATGCGACTCGTGCCGGGTCACATCGTGGATCTTCAGCCGCTCATCACTCTGCGGCCGCGATACGGAATGAGGATGAGCCTCGAACTGCGGGAATTTCCTGTCGGAGCGGATGAGACCCGTCCAGTGCGCGCGTCATGAGTTCCCTGTGATCCCGCCGCCCGTCATCCCGTAATCGATTCCACGGTAAAACGGATCACCAAAAAACTGGAAACTCGCGACGCGCAAACTGGCTGGGTCGTCGCGGCCCTCTTACTTCATCTTTGCCTGAATCGCCTGCGCCAAGTCGAGGTGGCCCTGGATCTTCGGCGCCGCCTTTTGAATCAGGTTCTTCAGCTCGGCGTTCTGCGCCTGGTTCATCGCGCTGGTTGCGGTCTGAAGCACAGCCTGATGGTAAGTGACTTCGTTGTCGATGTAGGCTTTGTCGAAGTCCTTGCCCTTTGCCGCGCCATTCAGCATCGACATCGTCTTGTCGAATTGCGCTTTGCTGTCTTCAGCCTTTGCGGAAGGACCGTGCGGACCGCCGAGGCGAAGGGTCGGCGGCTCCTCGGGAGTGACACCAAGTTTCTTGGCGAGATCCTGCCCCTGCTGCCGCAGCGAGTGATGGTCGCGCATCATCTGGTTGGCGAACGTGCGGACATCGGCTGCCGTTCCCTTGGTCGCCGCGACGGCGCCGGCAGCGCTGTCGAGCATGTTCGCGTTATCGAGGATGTAGACGATGTTCGCGTCGCTCAGAGCAGCCGGCGCTGCAGCCATCCCTGTGTCGGCTGTCGTTGCGGCGATTCCGGTATCGGCCGCCATCCCCGTATCCAAGGCCCCGGTGTCCTTCTTCGCGCACGCGGCCAGCGCCACCGCCATCCCCACGATAAGTGCACGTCCCATGTGGTTCGATCCTATCGTCAACATTGTCACCCCTAGGAAAGTTTGGTACCGCGTAATTCTGCCGCAACCCCGATAACTGCGGCAAGATTTGGACTCATTTATACGTCTATGTGCCTTCATCCGGATGTCCCAAGAGGGTCATTGTTAACCATTCGCGCCCGGCCTCGTCTAATGGGCACTGGACGGGACCTTCCCCGTCCCTATTATCGTATCTCGTAGAACGGTCGCAGTCCGATGCGCTGCCGACGATCGCCCTGTCGGACGCGTCGCCAGGACCCTGAGGAGGATCGATGCGCAGGATCGCGTTTGTTTCGCTGGCCGCTCTTGTCATCGCGGCATGCTCGAAGGAATCCACGGCTCCCGTCAATACCGTCGACGAGGTCACGGACTTTTCGATTGGAGCGTTTGGCACCGCCCTCACCTCTGTCGGCGGATACGACGCGGATCTCTACCAGCTGCGTCTTTTTCATGGCCTACCCGACGCCCTCAAGCTGACGTCCGATCAGGAAGCGAAGATCAAGGCACTCGTTGACGCATACAAGGCGTCGACCAAGGCCGACCGCGACGCGTTGGAGGCGATCCTCCATCAGGCAAGGGACGCGAAGAAAGCGAACAAGTCGGATGCTGAAATCAAGGCGATTCTCGATCAGGGAATTCCAATCCGCACCCGCCTCGCTGCGGCCGAAGCGAAGCTGAAGACAGATATCGACGCCGTCCTCACCGCCGAACAGCGCGCGTGGCTCGCATCGCACGGCCCGAAGAAGTGCAAGCTGAGCAAGTTCCTGCCACTCACCGATGCGCAGAAGGCGCAGATGAAGGCATTCGAGGAAGCATTCGAAAAGGCAAACAAGGCCGACCTCGAAGCGGTGAAGGCGGGCCTGAAAGACTTGAAGGAGGCGATCACCTCAGGGAAATCCGCCGCCGATGTGCAGAAAATCCTCGACGGCATCAAGCCCGCGCTCGATCGTCTTGACGCGGCGCGTGCGACGCTCAAGAGTCAGCTCGAAGGAGTCCTCACACCGGAGCAAAAGGCCTCGGGCTGCGTCCCGCTCGGCTAAACCGGTACCAGGTACCGGGTAGCGGATTCATTCCACCACCATCTCGCCCTCGATAGCATGCCCGCGCTTCAATAGAAAAACGAGTGGGAGCGCGATGACGAACAGCAGCGAGACGAGCACGAATACGCGGTTGTAGGAAAGCACCGTCGCCTGACGCGTGACCATGATGTCCATGATACGGAGCGCCTGCTGTCGCGCCGTAGCGACGTCAACGCCTGTCCTTGCCATCAACGCGCTTGTCATCGACGATAACCAGCTTACCGCTGCGGCGTTTGCCGACCCGGCGCGCTCGGCGAGCATGGCGTGATAGCGGGTCACCCCCGCCGTGAGCTGGGTAGCCGCGACTGCGATCCCGACACTCCCGAAAACCGACCGTGAAACATTGTACAAGCCTGTCGCGGCAGTGACATCGGGTTTGGCAATCGTCGCCAGTGCGGCGGTGCTCAACGCGACGAAAATGAGACTGAACCCCACCCCCTGCCACACCTGCGGCCAGAAGATGTCCCAGAATCCCACCTGCGTCGTGAGATGCGAAAGGTCCCAGAACGAGAACCCGGTGACGAGCAATCCCACACCGACGAGCAGGCGCGGCCCGAGCTTGTTATAGAACCGCCCGCCAATCGGCATGATCACCGCCATCGCCAGACTTCTCGGCATCAACGCGAGCCCCGACTTAACGGCGGTGTAGCCGAGGAGATTCTGAAGGAAGAGCGGGAGAAGGAAGAGGCTGCCCATGAGGGCGACCCCCAGAACTCCGCCAAGCGCGGTCGCCGAGCTGAAGGAGATGTTCCTCAGGATCCGGAGATCCACCGCGGGATGCGGAGTAGTGAGCTCGCGCCAGACGAATGCGGTGAGTCCCACCACTGCAATTATGAGGAGCCGGATCACGAATCCGGACTGAAACCAGTCGTTGCGCTCCCCCGACTCGAGCATCAGCTGCAGTGAGCCCAGCCCAGCGACCATCAGTCCCAACCCGATCCAGTCTATGTCACCCTTCCGGCGTACGAGATATGACGGGTCCTCGACGAACCGGCTGACGAGAATGAGATTGATCACTCCGATCGGGACGTTGATGTAGAAGATCCACGGCCATGAGTATTGATCGGTGAGCCACCCGCCCAGCGTCGGGCCGAAGGCGGGCGCGAGCACAACGCCGAGGCCGAAGATTCCCATCGCCGTTCCCTGCTCATCGGCAGGAAAGGTTTCGCGAAGGATCGCCTGCGAGACCGTGAGGAGCACGCCACCACCGATTCCTTGAATGGCGCGGAAAAGAACCATCATCGGGAGGGTGCGCACCAGACCGCATGCCATCGACGCCGCGGTGAACAGCACGACGTTGAACAGGTAGAAGTTCTTCCGCCCGAAGCGCCCGCTGAGGAGAGCCACCAGCGGCATGATTAGGACGTTGGCGAGGATGTAGCCGGTCACGACCCACGTGATCTGCTCGATCGTCGCGCCCATCGTGCCGCTCATGCTCGGTAGCGCGACATTGACGATGCTCGAATCGAGCACCGCCATGATCGTCCCCGTCATCACCGACCCCGCAATGATCCACTTGTGGGTCGGGAGTTCCTCCCTGTTCGCCACGACCGGCTGCTATCCGGTCCTTACGTGCGCGGCAACCGACATCCCCGGACGGAGTGGACGATTCGCACCGCACCCACGTGTGACGGCAATTCGCACAGGAATGCGCTGGACGACCTTCGTGAAGTTGCCTGTCGCATTCTCGGGTGGAAGCAGCGAGAACTTCGAGCCGGTCGCGCCACTGATGCTCTGCACGCTTCCTGTGGCCTCGCAGCCGGAGTATGCGTCGATGTTGATCTCCACCGGCTGTCCGACTTTCATCTTCGCGACCTGTGTCTCCTTGAAGTTCGCCGTCACCCAGGCACCGGTGTCGGCGACAATCGACATCAGCTGCTGCGCCGGCTGAACGAGCTGTCCTACCTCCACCGTCTTTCGTGAGACGGTGCCGTTCTCTGGAGCGGTGATGCGAGTATACGAGAGCTGCAGGGCAGCGTTGGCGCGCGAAGCTTCCATCGCCTCGAGTCGCGCGGTCGCCAGGCGCGTACCAGCGCGGGCGCCCGATACAGCTCCGCCGGCAGCCGCTGCCTGCCGCAGTGCCGCGGCAAGCTGGGCATCGGCCGATGCCGCAACGCCTTTCGCGGCATTGAGCGCCTGCTGGGAAATTATCTGCTTGGCAGCGAGCTCCTGCATTCGCTTCAGATCGTCCCGGGCACGATTGACATTGACCCTTGCCGCGGTCACCTGCGCCTGAAGCGCGCCTTGCTGGCCTGCCGCAGTCTCAACCTGTGCCTCCGCCTGTCCCGTCACTCCAGGGCTGCCAGCTGTCGCGCGCGCTGCCGCAAGCTCGGCGTCTGCCTGCGCGAGTCGAACCGCCAGCTCCGCCGTATCGAGCTGCACGACGAGCTGCCCCAGGTTCACGTGATCGTTCTCGGCGATTGCGACTTTGGAGACATAGCCGCCGACTTTGGCGACCACGGGTATGATGTGCCCGTCTACCGCTGCGTCATCGGTGGATTCGTGTGCCCGGCCATACATCCATTTCTGCGCGCCCCAGATGAGCCCGACAATCGCCACCACCACGCCGACCCCCATGGCGATGTGACGGTGCTTCGGCGCGGTTGCCACCCGCATTTCACGCGTCTCGCCGGAACGCGCGCCTTTCTTTTCTCTCTCTATCGATGTTGCCATAACCGACCTGTTTATTGATTGCGATGTTGTGTCATGGAAGCGCAGTAGCCGTGCCCTGCGCGCGTGCGAGCTCGACTCGCGCGGACTGGTACGACGTCAGGGCGTCGATGACCAGGTTGCGCGCGCCGTTGAGCGCGAGCGATGCGGTCACGACATCGGCGTTCCCGGCGACGCCCGCCTTGAATCGTTCCTGAGCCTGCGCGTATTCCTGCTGCGCGAGTCGGAGATGCTCACTTGCCGCCTCGACCTGATCGCGGGCCGTCGCCAGATCGAGGATCGCCGAGCGCACCTCGACCGCGACCTGCCGCTCCAGCTCGCGGCGCTGAAGCTCGAGACCGGCCGTCACCGCATCCTGCTCGCTGATGCGTCCTTCACGACGGAATCCGTCGAGAATTGGAACTGAAAGCTGCACGCCCCAACTGTATGTGTTCAGTAGATGCGACGCAGATTTCCCGATCGCACCGTCATCTCCGAAGGCCGCGAGCGTGGGCAGCCGTTCGGCGCGGATCGCACGGACATTCTGTCGTCCCGCATCGAGCGCGCGCTGCGCGGCCACGATGTCGGGGCGTTCACGAAGCGCCATCGCCACTGCTTCCGCAACCGACGGAACGCCGTCGCTTACCGGCATCGACTGAAGCGGCGAGGCGAGCGTTACAGGAGCATCCAGCGGCGCGCCGATGGCGCGCACCAGTTCGAGCCGCGAGCGCGCCTGGTCGCCACGTGCCGCGATCAGATCCGCGTGAAGACCGGCGAGCCTGGACTGAGCGCGCGTGACGTCGAGCGCGACGCCGACGCCTGCGGC
>JAHFCS010000081.1 GCA_023249395.1 Gemmatimonadota bacterium | reverse complement strand
ACTCCCTCCGCCCGTAACTCATTACCTTCTTAAGAGTCAGGAGATCGACCCGCCGGACGCTGGAGAATGCGATGCTGGACCTGATGAAGACGTACTACGCCTACAACTCATGGGCAACGGCTCACCTTCTCGATTCACTCGAAAAGCTCAGCCCGGACGACCTCTCGGCCTCGGGCTGCAGCGGCCACGGTACCATCCGCGACACGCTCGCCCATCTCATGACCACGCAATGGGGATGGTTTTCGTGGTTCGACGGCTCTCTTACGGTGAGCCAGGCGTACGCGCTCAAGGTCTCTCCGGATTCCATCGACACAATCCCCAAAGCTCGCGATCGCTGGCAGTCGATAGACAAGCAGACGACTGACTGCGTCAATGATCTGACCGAGGCGAAGCTCCTCGACCTCTGGTCGTGGACGCTGCCGACGGGTCATTCCGATTCGCTGCCCCTCTGGAGGCTTCTGCTGCACCTCGCGAATCATGGGACGCACACTCGCGCGCAGGTGATCGCCGCAATTCGCCGCGCGGGGCACGAGCCGCCAAACATCGACTTCCTGAGTTATTCTCTCAGCGTCCGTTAGCGAAGCAGCCACAAACCATTCCCGACGCTCGGCAGTCCAACCGTCCGACGATATCAGGCCCGGACAGAGATGATTGATCGCCGCATTGCCTGCACGGTGATGTTCTGCGTGGCCAATCTTTCGTACTCGCACACCGCACCGGCGCAGAGCGCGCCTCGGATTACGTTCGAGCCGTACTCGCTCCGCACATACGACGGTCAGGTCCACGATATTCAACTCGGAAAGCTCGCGGTGCCCGAGTCACGCGCCAAGCCGAATGGTCCGAGTATCACTGTCGCATTTCTGCGACTCGAGTCCACCAGCGCCACACCCGGTGCTCCGATTGTCTTTCTGATGGGCGGCCCCGGAATACCGGCGACTGTGATGGCGCCGATTCCACCCTACTGGCAATTGTTCGACGCGCTGCGCGCATCCGGCGACGTGATTCTTCTCGACCAGCGGGGCCTCGGCCTTTCGTCGCCGAAAGTGGACTGTCCTCCGCTCCCAACACCGTTCGACACGGCCTTTCTCACATCGCATGCGGCGCTCGTAAGGGCGTACCGCAATGTCGTCGCCACCTGCGCCGAATACTGGCGCGCCAAGGGCGTCGATCCCCGCGCGTTCTCGGACGTGGCGATCGCCGATGACATCGACGACATCCGCCGCGCTCTCGGCGCTTCACGAATCAGCCTGCTCGGCTTCAGCTATGGGACGCGCCTGGCAATGACCTTCCTGCGGCGCTACCCGGAACTAGTCGAGCGCGTCGTCCTTCAAGGTCCAACTGACGCCGATCTTGAGTACCACGAATCGATGTCCCGCGACGCACTGCTCTCGCAGATCGCGCGCTTCGCGGTGGCCGACCGTATCGTGGGGCCCTTCTCCCGGAATCTCGTCGATCGCATCCAATCTCTTCTGGATCGTACTGCGAGTCTTCCTCTCAACGCAAAAATCCGCCGTGCGAGAGGAGACAGCGTCGTTATCCCCGTCGGTGTTGACGGACTTCGCGGGCTGATCGAAAGTCATCTGACCGATCCTCGGCTACCGGCCTTCGTTGTCACCACCTGGTTCGGTGACACGGCGATTCTCACCCGGTGGGTGGAAGGCATGTACAACGATTTCAGTGGCGGCGCGGGAACGCTGATGGCGCGAGCGCTGAATTGTTCGGGGCGTCCGTCAGCCGAGCGAAAGGCAAAGGTGGACAGATTGGCTTCTCGCAGCATGCTCGGGAAGGCGTTCGACAATTTCGCCTCCGATCCCGCGTTTTGCGATGCGCTCGGCGGAGAGGCAGCGCCAGCGCCGGAGCATGCGCGGATTCCGCTTGCTGCTCCAGTGCTGTTCATCACCGGCCAGCTCGACGACCGAACGCCTCCCGGGAACGACGCAGTGCTGGCGCGTGAGTTCGCACGCAGCGTTCGGCTGATCGTCGCCAACGGAGGTCACGAGCTGCTTCCGTACGGCCCTGTACGCGAGGCGGTGGTGGACTTTTTCGCCGGACGTCCCGTGGAGCGTCGTGCGCTGCGCGATGATCCGCCGCGATTCATGTCGATCGACGATGCGAAGAAGCCGCCGCGGCGGCGCGGGCAGTAGCGACGCTATTGGTCATCGCCTGTAAAGTACATACAACGACACCACGATCAGCAGATAACCGAATACCTGCCTGAGCCTCTCTTGTGGAACGCGCTTGCTTGCCAGCGTCCCGAGGATGCTTCCCACCGCGGCGATCGAAGTGAACCATGCGATGAGCTTCCAGTCGATCGCGACGTGACCGAGGTAGCCGGCAAATCCGGCGAGCGCGTTCAGCGTGATCACGAGAAGCGACGTTCCAATGGCGAGACGCATCGGGAGCTTAGCCACGAGGACAAGGGCGGGGACGATGAGAAAGCCGCCGCCGATGCCGATGATTCCCGTAAGCAACCCGACACCCAGTCCCTGCAACGCGAGCAGCGCCAGCGTTCGCGCGTGAGGGTGGAATTCATACACCGGGCCCTCGACTGAACTGCTGCGCTTGTATCCACCGCGCAGCATCAGGACCGAGCCCGCGAGACCGATGATTGCGAACAGTACGAGCTGAACCGTCGCCGGGATGTGCTTCGCGAGCCGGGCTCCGCCAAACGCGGCAATGACGGCGAAGGGCGCGAACACCAGTGCCGCTCTCTTTGCGACATTCCGGTGACGGAGATGCGACAGAAAGCCAATCATCGCAACGAGGCCGACGACGCAAAGGCTCATCGCAATCGCCGGCTTTACGGGAACGTGCAGCACGTAGATGAGGATCGGCACGGTGAGCACCGATCCGCCTCCGCCGAGCAGGCCGAGGACGAGTCCTACGAGTAACGCTAGCGCGGCGCCGAGAAGAGTCGTCGCTACTGCGTGGTAAACGTGAACGTGACCGTTCCCGGACTGAGCGGATTGCCAGCCACATCCTTCGCGGCGGTCGTCACGGTCGCGGTGTAATTCGTCGCCGGAAGGAGAGACGCCGTCGGAGTAAAGGTCGCAACGTGTGTCGCAGGATTATAGGTCACGGTCCCGGCAACATCGACGATCGGCGGACCAGTCACTTTCAACGTGAAGGTGCCGGCGGCGGTCACCGTAGTCGCATCCATCGCTTCACTGAACGTGACCTTTACAGTCGCGGTGATCGGTACCGCAGTTGCTCCGTTGGTCGGCGCAGTGGAAAGCACCGTAGGCGAGATCGTGTCGGGAATCGTGGTGAACGTGAACACTTTGTTCGCCGCGAGCGGATTCCCGGCCAGGTCCTTGGCCCCGGTGGTGATCGTCACCGTATATCCAGTGCTGTTCGCCAGCGGCGATGACGGGAAGAACGTCGCCGTATTCGAACCCGGGTTGTAAGTGGTCGTTCCCGGAACCGCGACTCCGCCCACCGTCGTTTTGACCTGGAAGGTTGTGGTGCTGATCGTGGTGAGATCCATCGGTTCGCTGAACGTCGCCATGATCTGAATGTTGGTCGCGACCCCCGTTGCAGCGTCAGTTGGCACGGTGGACGTCACCGTCGGCGGCGTTATGTCGGGCGCGTCAAGCGTCCTGAACGTCGACGTGAAATCGCTCGTCATTGCATTGCCGGAAGCGTCCTTCACGCCAGTGGTAGCTGTGATGGTGTAGCCTGTTCCGAAGGCGAGCGCGACGGTCGGACTGAAGGTCGTGACGTGCGAATTGGGGTCATAGATGACACTCCCCGCGATGGCCGCGCTGGTATTCGTGTTGTTGACCTTGATCGTGCTGGTCGTGATCGTCGTCGGGTCCATCGCCTCGCTGAACGTGATGGTGATGGTCCGCGGGGCGTTCACAGCGACGCCGGTCGCACCGTTGGGCGGCGTTACCGCGATCACCGTCGGCGGCACATTGTCCACCGTGATGAACGTCCATGTGACATTCGACGCCAGCGCGTTGCCAGCGACGTCCTTGGCGCCGGTCGTGATCGTCGCCGTATAGAAGGTTGCCGACGCCAGCGGCCCTGTCGGAGTGAAGGTCGCTGTATTCGTCGCCGGATCGTAGGCAACAGTCCCCGGGACGGCAGCGCTCGTCGCCGTCACGCGAACCCTGAAGGTCGTCCCGTTAATCGTGGTCGCATCCATCGCCTCACTGAACGTTGCGCTCACCACCTGGTTTGTCGGGATATTCGTCGCCAGATCGGCAGGCACCCTGGTCACCACCGTCGGAGGCGTCGTATCTGCGGTCGAGAATGTGAACTGGAAGGGCGCAGCCATGGCATTGCCGGCGGCGTCCTTCACCCCGGTCAAGACAGTAACCGTGTAGTTGGTCGGCGCCGTGAGCGGACTCGACGGCGTGAATGTCGCAACGCGTGTCGCTGCATTGTAGCTCACCGTACCAGCTACCAATGCTCCGCTCGAGGAGAGACGGACGTTGAAGTTGGCCCCGGTGATGGTGGTCGCGTCCATCGCCTCGCTGAAGGTCACCGTCACCACGGCTGATACCAACACTCCGCTGGCGCCATTCGCAGGAGAGTTCGCGATGACCGTCGGCGGAAGCTCGTCACGCGTGGTGAACGTCCAGACAAAATCCGCCGCGACGCGATTTCCGGCGATGTCCTTCGCTCCGGTGGTGATCGTCGCAGTGATTGTCGAGCCACTCGGCAGGCCCGGAGTCGGAGTAAACGTCGCGACGCGCGTAACAATATTGTACGCGACGGTCCCCGCAATCGGTGTCGAGCCAACCTTGAGAGTAAAGGTCGCAGGATTGATCGTAGTCAGATCCATCAGCTCGTTGAACGTCGCGCTCACCGTCGCGGCGGTGGACACTCCAGTCGACCCACTCGGCGGCTGGTGCGAGCTGACCACCGGCGGAGTCACATCCGCGGTCGTAACCGTCGCCTCGGGCGTCTCAGCCGAGGTTTCCGACAGCACTCCCGAGGTGCAGTTCGCCGAAACGGTGTACTTGTAGGTCGTTTTTTCGGCGAGTCCGGTGTCGGTGTATGAAGTGGTCGTAGATTCGCCCACCTTCGTCCCGTTGCGGAGAATATTGTAGCTCACGACGCCGTCACTCTGCGGACTGGGCGACCAGCTGACACGAACCGACGTCGCGCTCAACAGCGTCGCCGTAACGTTGATCGGTGTCTCGGGCGACTTGGGCCCGGTGAGCTCGGTGCACGCGGCGATCACCATCGACGTCGCAACAAATCCGAGAGCCGACAGGAAAATCTTCTTCATTCTGAGCTGGCTCATCATCTCTTGTATCGTCGCGTGCATCTAGTTGGTTCTCCGGATGACGATGCGACGGTTTCGTTGCCTGCCGAGTGCCGTGTTATTGGGCGCGATCGGAACGTCACCACCGACGCTCGAGACCGTGATCCGGTCGGCGGTGATTCCCTGGTTGATGAGGAATTCACGCACCGCCTTCGCACGGTCGAGCCCGAGAGCGATGTTGCCCGGCCTCGACCCGATGTTGTCGGTGTGAGCCTCGATGCTGATCTTGATCTTCTCGCCGGCGTCGGAGACGAGATCCACCGCCAGTCCATCCAGCAGTGGCTCCGCGTCGTCACGCCAGCTCGGTTTGTTGAAATCCACCTGCGTACCGTCGATGGTCAGCAGAACGGTCCCGGCGAGGTTGGGAGCGGGCGCGGCCGGCGGCACGGTCTGCGGCACTGTCTGTGGTATCGCACGCGCCGGAGTCTGCGTCGGCGGCGCCTGTGGCGGTGGAGCAGGCGGGGTTTGCGCCGGAGTCGTTTGCGGCGGGATCGTGACCGGCGGCTCGGTGCGCACCCGGTCGGGCGGCCGCGGCCGGCTCTTCACGATCTTCGGTGATCCGCCGACAAAGAGCGAAATCCCCATCCCGATGCTGAACGCAGGACCACCCGACGCTAGCTGGCTCGATGCCTCGATTCTGAAAGCCCGCCGGTCGCCGATCATCTTCCTTACGCCCACGCCGAGGTTGGCGATTCCGAGGCTCCTGCTCTGTTCGCAATCGCAGCGCGGGCGAATGAACCGCACGAATTCGTAGCCCGCGCCGACCAGCGCGTACGGCTGAAATTCGTTGGCCGTCGATCCCTGGAGGATGAGCGACAGCGTTGGCGTGAATATGAACAAGGGCGGCTTGTAATAGGTCTTGTCCTGGTTGCTGTACGCGACGCCGAGCGCTCCCTGGAAAGCGATGAGGCGATTCAGGTGGGACGCCATCGAGACGGCGCCGCCGAGGGCGGAGCGTCCATCGCTTACGCTGTAATCGGTCGAGAGGACCCTGCCGGTGACGAAGAAGCCGACCTCGCGCGTTCCGGCGAGGCTTCCATCGGTGCTCGCGCTGAGTGACTGGGCGGAGAGTGTTCCGGCGGGAGCCGCCATCACGAGAATCAGCAGCGGAAGGACCAGACGACGCATCAATTATCCTTGAGAGTGTTGCAGAGAGCCACAGGCGTAGAAGAAATGCCCAACCTCGTGAGGCTGGGCACTATGTGCGTGCGGTGGGGTGACGCCGCTCGCAGGGACTGCTAGATGCCCGGTGAAAGCAAACGCACGGGCGCGATAGACGCAAGAACAATTATTTCACCAGACTCGTGAGGGCACGATGACTGAACCATCGACGACGGGAGCGACGAGCGCGACAGGCGAAGAAACGCGTAAACGGATCAACTGGACGACTGGAAACTCGTTACGCGCGACTGGCTGGGTTCAGCATCCTCCATGCCCGGCATTTGCATGGCATCCCGGTGGAAGCCGTGTTTAGGCGACCTCGGCCGTCTCGGCCGTACCGTACTCTTCGCGGTAAAAACGGAGCAGCTCGAACAGGTATGCGATGGCGAGCGGTCCGAGGAGCAGTCCGAGTAGTCCGAAATACTTGACTCCAGCGAAAGCGCCGATGAGCGTGATCATCGGATGGATGTTCGAGACGCGCCTGTACACCAGCGGCCGGATCAGATTGTCGATGTTGCTCGCGACGACTCCGCCAATCACCGCCATGATCGCCGCCGCGCCATACCGATTCTCCGCCAGCAGCACGAGAACGGCGGGCAGCCAGACAAGAGCGCTTCCGAGTACTGGAAGGATCGACGCGAAAGCCGTCACCGTCCCCCAGAAGAGCGGATCCGGGAGACCGACGAGCCAGAACCCTGTACCAACCAGACTTCCCTGGATCACGGCGATTACCCCCGTCCCCAGCAGCGTTGCTTCCGTCACGCTGAAAAAGCGATCGCGCAGCGCGTCAGCAGTGTGGTACGAGAATGGGATGTAGCCTCGGATGACTCCCCACAGATCGTGTCCCGAGCGCAGCAGGTAGTACAGGCCGAAGAAGGCGACAACGAGATTCAGGATCGCCGAGGTGGCGCTTCCCACAAAGGCGAAGAGCTGCGCGGAGACCCACGACGTGATCGTCCCGCTCGCCTTCGCGATCTCTGCTCCAACCCGGAGGTCGCCGATGCGCAGCTCGCCTACGCGCGCGAACAACGAGCTGTTCTGAACACCTCGGAGTGCGTCCGGCGCCTGATCGATCACGACTCCAACCAGCCACGTCAGAGGAAGAGCGATTACGAGAAGCGCGGTGATGAGGGTAATCGCCGCCGCGAACCCAGGCTTGATCACACGCTCGAGACGCCGGTACGGATTGACGAAGATCACGTAGAGCACCGCTGCCCCAAGCAGCCCGCTGAAAAAGGGCGAGACGGCGACGACAATGGCTACACCCAGCACCAGAATGAGAAAGCCGGCGCGGTCCCGCGGTGTCTGAAGAAAAGTCATAGGAGACGAATTATCATGCTGGCCGCCCACTCGGCCAGGTGCTGAGTCCAGGGACGGCGGTGGAAGGTAGCGAGATCGATCTCCTTCGCGTGGCGGAGGTCGTCGAAGAATACGCTTTCCATATACCGCCCTGCGGCCGAGTCGAGAACCATCAGCGTGGATTCGTCGTTTAGCGCGAGCGACCGGTTGTCGAAGTTCATC
>JAHFCS010000080.1 GCA_023249395.1 Gemmatimonadota bacterium | reverse complement strand
CAACCGCGGCCGGCGCGCTGCTCGGGAACGCGATGGCCGGCCTGATGGTCGGCGCAGTCCTCGAGCTTCTCGCCCTCGGCATGCTTCCCTTCGGCGCGTCGAAGTATCCCGAGTGGGGATCGGCGAGTGTCGTCGGCGGCGCGCTCTACGGATCGCGCTTCGGGGATCCTCCGGGTGCGCTGGCGGTAAGTGTTCTGGCCGCGCTTCTCACCGCCGTAGTCACCGGGTGGAGCATGGTGAAGCTGCGGCGGCTCAACGCATCGCGTGCGGCTCGTGTGCGAGCGGCCCTCGATGAGGGATCATCCTCAGCCATCATCGGATTGCAGCTCTTCGGCCTGACCGCCGATTTCGTTCGTGGCGGGATCGTGACGCTCGTCGCGATGCTGTTGTTTCGCCCGATCATCGAGGCGGTCGTCGCGATCTGGAACTCTGATCCGGTGCTCTCGCGCGCCGTTGTCGTGACGGTCGCTGTAGTCGTCGCGTCCGGCGCAACCTGGAAAATTTTTCACAGCATTCCGCGCGCTCGCCTTCTGTTCCTCGCCGGACTCGTGGTTGGAATGACTCTCCTCATCAGCGGATGAGAGCAGCCGTGGAGAGTGGTGGACGCCTCCCCTTTGCAACGTGGCTTCGGATCTATCTCCGACTGTTCGCTGTTCAGGGGGCCTGGAACTACGAGACGCTGCTCGGCAACGGAATCGCTTTCTGCATGGAGCCCGCGCTGCGACTGCTTCCCGGTGGTCGCGGTGGCGAGCACTACTCGGAAGCGCTCGCCCGGCACGCCAGATACTTCAACGCGCATCCATACTTCGCAGGCGTCGCCGTCGGAGCACTCGCGCGAGCTGAGCTGGACGGAGTAGCTCCGGCGCTCATCGAGCGTTTTCGCATCGCTCTCGCCGGCCCGCTCGGAAGCGTGGGCGATCGCCTCGTGTGGGCGAGCTGGCTGCCATTTTGTTCACTCATCGCCCTCGGAGCGTTCGGTCTCGATGCCCGGCCGCTGACAGTCGTCGCTATCTTTCTGATACTCTACAATCTCGGTCACCTCTCACTTCGCGCATGGGGACTTCGGGTCGGCTTCGAGCGAGGACTGCGGGTCGCCGATGCACTCGCGCACCCGCTGCTCCGTCGCGGGCCTCAGTATGTTGGCGCCCTGGCGTCACTCATCGCGGGGCTGGTGCTTCCTCTGGCCGCGCGGCGAATCACCGGAGACGGCCATCTACTGACGGTCGGAATTGTACTCCTGGCAATTGTCGGAGGGGTGCTCCTCGCCCGCTTCGGGGATCGTGTGGAAGGCTGGCGGCTCGCGCTGGCGATTCTCGCACTCTTCGTACTCTACTCGGTGCTCGGTTAATGCCTGAACGCACCGTGAAGATCGTCAACAAGCAGGGTCTGCACGCGCGGCCCGCCGCCGAAATCGTGAAGACGGCAGCTCGCTTCAAGAGCGAGATAACGATCATCCGCGACGAGCTCGAGGTGAACGGCAAGAGCATCATGGGAGTGATGATGCTGGCCGCCGAATTCGGATCGAGGATTCTGATCCGCGCCGAAGGCGAGGACGCGGACGCCGCACTCACGGCTCTCGAGGCCGTTGTCGCGGCCAAGTTCGGCGAATCGTGAGCTTCGACCGGATGGTCGCCGACGGACGCATCGTGGGGATGCCGGCTTCGCCCGGCATCGTCATCGGTCCGGTGCACCTGCTGCTCTGGGAAGTTCCTGAGGTTCCGCATCGCATCGTCGGCGACGATGCCGTCGCCGGCGAGATAGAGCGACTGCACGCAGCGATCGCTCGAGCGAAGGAGCGGCTCGCGCAGGTAAGGCTGCGCGCGGAAAAGCACGCTGGTCCCGAAGAGGCGGCAATCTTCGACGTCCAGATCTCGATTCTCTCCGACGGCGAGCTGCTCGAGCGCGTCGAGAGCCTGATTCGCCAGAACATGAACGCCGAGACGGCGTTCGACCTGGTGATGATCGACTGGCGCCAGCACTTCGCGAAGCACTCGCAGCCTATGATTCGCGAGCGCGTCGGCGACCTCACCGACGTTCAGATCCGCGTGCTGTCACTCCTCCTCGGACTTCCCGACCACGACCCGGTGGACGTGCCGAAGGGAGCGAACGCAATACTCGTTACGCATGACCTGACGCCGAGTCTCACGGTCCAGCTCGACCGGGAGGCAATTGCGGCCATCGCGACCGACGCCGGCACGCGAACGTCGCACGTCGCAATTCTCGCCCGCTCGCTGGGTCTGCCGGCGATCGTCGGCCTTCGCGACGCGACAACCCGGCTGCATTCCGGAGAGCAGGTCATACTGGACGGCTCATCGGGCATGATTCTCCCGAACCCGACGCCGGCGCAGATCGAAGCCTACACCGACCGTGCAATACGCGAGGCGGCAGACGAAGTCGGGCTGCGCGATCTCGTCAACGCCGAGCCGGTCACGCTCGACGGTGTGCGGATCGTCCTGCGCGCGAACGTGGACCTGCCCGAGGACGCCGAGTACGCGGCGCATTCGGGCGCCGAAGGCGTCGGCCTGATGCGCACCGAGTTCCTCGTCGTCGGCCGGGCATCGATGCCCGATGAGGACGAGCAATATCGCGCGTATACGAAAGTTGTCAGCGCGTTCGACAATCACCCCGTCGTGATTCGGACCTTCGACATGGGAGGAGACAAGCTCCCGGTCGGCGGATATCCCACCGAGGCCAACCCGTTCCTCGGCTGGCGCGCAATTCGGATGTGCCTCGATGAGGCCGAGCTGTTCAAGACGCAACTTCGAGCCCTCCTTCGCGCAGCGATGCACGGTGACGTCCGGATCATGCTTCCGCTGATCGTCACGGTGGACGAAGTGCGACAGGCGCGTCGTCTGCTCGAGGAAGCCGCCTCCGAGCTCGATGCACGCGGCGTTGAGTATCGCCACGATCTTCCGCTTGGAATCATGGTGGAGACTCCGGCTGCCGCAGTAGCCGCAGATACGCTGGCTCGCGATGTCGCCTTCTTCAGCATCGGAACGAACGATCTCGTGCAGTACACGCTGGCAGTGGACCGGGGCAACGCAAACCTCGCGTCGCGATTCACGCCGCTGCACCCGGCGGTGCTGAGACTGATCCGGCGAATCGTCGAGGTCGGAGAACACCACGGACTCGAAGTCAGCGTTTGTGGGGAGATGGCGTCGCAGCCGCTGATGGCGTTCGCGCTGATCGGTCTCGGAGTTCGTCAGCTCAGCGTCGCCGCCCGGTCGGTGCCACTCGTGAAGCGGATCGTGCGTGGAGTGAGCGCGCGCGTCGCGACGGACGCCGCCGACGCGGCGCTCGCTACCCAGACCGCGCGAGAGGCCGAGGCCGCCCTGCGCAGCCGACTATTGTCCGCATTCGGTGATGCGCCATTCCTGCGCGACGGGTTGCCCGACTACGTGGACGGGAATACTTTTGAAGGCTACGGCGGACCCTAGACCAATGTCGGCACGAATCGTACGGCGTGCCGTCAGTTCGCCTTCTCCTCGTCCCAATCCCTGAGGGATATCGTGCTCGATCGACACCTGTTCACTTCTGAATCAGTTACCGAGGGTCACCCCGACAAGGTAGCTGACCAGATCTCGGACGCCATTCTGGATGCAATTCTCACCGATGATCCGAACGCTCGCGTTGCCTGCGAAACGCTGGTGACCACCGGCCTCGCCTGCGTCGCCGGCGAGATCACCACTCACACATACGTGCCAATCGCCGACATCGTCCGCCGGACCATCGACCGCATCGGCTACAACGACGCCGCCTACGGCTTCGATTCAAAGACATGCGCCGTCATCAACACCATCGGCCGCCAATCGCCCGACATCAAACGTGGGGTCGACACCGGCGGAGCTGGTGACCAGGGAATGATGTTCGGCTACGCGACCGACGAGACCGAGGAGCTGATGCCGCTGCCGATCATGCTGGCACATCGGTTGACCCGACAACTCGCGCACTGCCGTCGAAATGGCGACGGCGACTGGCTGCGACCCGACGGCAAGTCACAGGTCACCGTGGTCTACGAGGACGGCGTTCCCGTCGAAGTGGACACAGTCGTCATCTCGACCCAGCACGATGACAAAATCTCCAACAAGAAGCTGCACGACGCGGTGAAGTCGGAAGTGATCGAACCAGTTATCCCCAAAGAGCTTCGCTCGCGGCATATCAAGTATCACATCAACCCGACCGGGCGGTTCGTGGTGGGTGGCCCCCAGGGAGATGCCGGCCTCACTGGCCGCAAGATCATCGTCGATACTTACGGTGGGATGGGACGTCACGGCGGTGGTGCGTTCAGCGGGAAGGATCCCTCCAAGGTCGATCGTAGCGCGTCGTACGCGGCCCGCTGGGTCGCGAAGAATATCGTCGCCGCTAAACTCGCGCGTCGCTGCGAAGTGCAGCTCGCCTATGCGATCGGCGTTGCAAAGCCGGTCTCGATCGCGGTCGACACCTTCGGAACGAACACAGTCCCGGAAGCGGTGATACTGAAAGCAGTGGAGAAAGTGTTCTCGCTCACGCCTGCCGACATCATCAAGGCTCTCGAGCTCCGGAAGCCGATCTACGAAGAGACGGCAGCGTATGGCCACTTCGGAAGGACGCCGAAGAAAGTCGGGCACGGGAGCAGCGCGCGAACATTCTTCACCTGGGAGCGGACCGACCGCGTGAAGCAGCTGAAGAAGGCTGTAAAGGGTTAGTTCCGCGCGTTACATTCCGAGCATGCAGCTGGTTGAAGTCGAAGTCATGCGCCTCGGACTTGATCGGTCCAACAATTCCTACGTCGTGATCCTGCGCGAGAAGGAAGGGGAGCGCCTGCTCCCCATCTGGATCGGACAGGCCGAGGCGGAGTCGATCGTGATCGAGATGAGCAAGCTCCGGCGGGAGCGGCCGCTCACGCACGACCTGTGCAAGACGCTCATCACCGGGATGGGCGGGACTCTTCGCCGCATCCAGATCACCAAGGTCGAGAACCGCACCTATTTCGCGGAGCTGCACATTCGTGTCGACGACCGCATGATTCAGATCGACGCCCGCCCATCCGACAGCATCGCCATCGCTCTCCGTTTCTCGGCGCCCATCTTCGCGCAGGAAGATCTGCTCACGTCGCTGCTGTTCGACGACAGCTCCGAGGAAACGGAGTCGATTCCGTCAGTCGCGGAGTCGGAGCAGTCGGATGAGATGACGCCGGCTCAGCTCCAGAAATACCTGGAGAATCTGCGTCCAGAAGATCTCGGGAAGTTCAATATCTAGACTGTCCCTTCTGCTCCTGCTGGCAATCGGGACGTCATCCGGTGCGCAGGAGATCTCAGCACAAGCACCGTCGACAGCGCCGGATTCCGCAGCATCGTCTGCCGAGCAGGTGGTGACCGGCCAGGTGGTGCGACCGGGTACGACGAAAATGCTCCCGGTGTCGCACATTCGCGTGACGCTGCATCGAGTGGGATCGGACCGTGCAGGGCCTCTCGATTCAACGCGCGCCGATGCGGATGGACGATACGCGTTCCGATACCGGCGCTCGGGCGACGAATCGGCGGTCTATTTCGTCTCCGCGTCGTACGGCGGCATCGCCTACTTCACGCCGCCCTTGAATGAGCCGCTCGTGACGGGTGAAAACGCCGAGATCGCGGTTTACGACACGACGTCCTCTCGCATCCGGATTGGCGTTCGCGGTCATCACATCGTGGTGTCGGCGGCGGACGCGAACGCCCAGCGGTCCATCACCGAAGTCTACGAGCTCGCCAACGATTCATCGGTCACGCGCATCGCTTCCGGCCCTGCTGGACAGGAGCCTGTGTGGAGCAGGGGAACTCCGGCTCACGCCACCGGATTCCGCGTGACGCAGGGAGACATTCCCGCAGCCGCGGTTTCCTTCAAGGATGGCCAGGTTCTCGTCTTCGCTCCGATTGCGCCTGGATTGGCGCAGATCGCATTCACCTACGATCTGCCGGCGAGCGCATTTCCGCTCAGCATTCCAATCCAGGACTCGACCCAGATTCTCGAGGTGCTGGTCGAAGACGAGAAAGGGAGCGTCAGCGGTGCGCGCCTCAGGGAAAGGGATCCGGTTGTTCTCGAGCGCCGCAGCTTCCGCCGTTTTCTGGCGGATGACGTCCCGATGAACGCCGTCGCCGTGATCGATCTTCCCGCGGCGCGCCCCGGCAGCGTGGACCGGCGATACCTCGTTGCCGTGATACTCGTCATTGCCGCCACAATGATCGTGGCGCTTGCACGCGCTTTGAGTCGCCGCTAGCTTCGTGCTTACAACTGATCGCGAACGGAAGCCACGGAAACCGGTGAGAAGCCGGTGCGGCCCCGCCACTGTATCGGGCATCAAAAACGCGCGCTCGTAGCACCACTGGCCAGTATCGACGGCCGGGAAGGTGAGCGACGCGGCCCGGAGCCAGGAGACGACTTTCATTCGCGCCACGTGCTCAGAACCTCGGGGGAGGGGCTGGTGGCGATCGAGGCGCTGAATTCCGGCGCGTTGACGTTGCGGGCGTTCTCTCTCGAAGAGGATGCCCGTTTTGCGTATCGCGCTCCTGCTGCCCGCAGCATCGATGGTTCTCGCCGCCTGCAACTCGCGCGGCAAGTCCGAGCGAAACCCTGTCACCGACGACTTCGGCGACACCGTTATCGTGCGAAACGCTCCGAAGCGCGTGGTATCGCTGAATCCGGCGACTACTGAAATCGCATTCGCAATCGGCGCCGGCGATCGCCTCGTCGGCCGCACCCACTGGGATCTCTATCCGCCGGCCGCGAGCGCCGTCCCCGATCTCGGTAGCGGGATCCGACCCAACGTCGAGGCAGTCCTCGGCGCGCGGCCCGACCTCGTGCTCCTCTATGCGAGCAACGACAACCGGCCGGCCGCCATTCAGCTTCACGCCGCGGGTGTGAACACTCTCTCCCTCAAGATCGACCACATTCGCGACTTTCACCGCGCGGTGGGGCTGATGGGTCTCTTGCTCGATGACAGCGCTCGCGCCGCAATCGTGTCGGACTCAGTCGCACGAACTCTCGATCGCGTTCGGAGCATGACCGGGTCGTTGCCCAAGCCGACTGTATTCTGGCACATCTGGGACGCGCCGCTGATTACGATCGGAGGTGGCAGCTACATGGACGAGCTCATCACGATCGCCGGCGGCCGCAATGTCTACGGCGACATGCCGGCAGCGTCGCCGACTGTCGGCATCGAGGACGTTCTGCGAAGAAATCCGCGGTACATAATCACCGGCCCCGAGGGCGCGGTGAAGATAAAGTCCGATCCGCGGTGGTCGTCCACTCCCGCCGTCAAGGAAGGACGAGTGCTCGTGGTTGACACAGCGGTGGTCGGCCGGCCGGCTGTTCGACTGGGAGAAGCGGCGATTGCGCTCGCGTCCCTGCTGCACCCCGGAGTCATTCATTGATAGTGCATCGCCCCTGGCACTGGTTTGCTGTCGCCGCCGCGCTGGCGCTCGTGTGCATCGCGGCAGTCGCGAGCGGTGCGGTCTCGATTCCTGTCGCTGACGTGATGCGTGCGATTGTAGGCAAAGGCGACTCCTCGGTAATCGCGATCGTGCGCAACCTCCGCCTTCCACGGGTCGCACTCGCGGCGCTCATCGGTGCGGGGCTTGGCATGAGTGGTGGCGCGCTGCAGGGAACACTTCGAAACGGATTGGCCGAGCCCTACCTCCTCGGCGTCTCGGGTGGCGCTGCGGTCGGAGCGGTCGTCGCTTTTGCCGTCGGCGTCTCTCGGGCAGGATGGGTTGCCCTCGCGGCTTTTGTCGGGGCGACGGTCGCTGTCATGCTCGCGCTCCTCGTAGCGCGCGCCGCCGGACGAGGGGGACGAGGCGATCCCAGAACGCTCCTGATGGCAGGTGTGGTGATCGGAGCATTCGCCAACGCGGTCATCATGATCGCGCTCGCCAACGCGCCGCCAAACACGATCAGGGGCGCACTCTGGTGGATGATGGGCTCGGCTGGCGACGCAACCTGGCAGG
>JAHFCS010000079.1 GCA_023249395.1 Gemmatimonadota bacterium | reverse complement strand
AGGGATCATGACTGACGTTACTGCCGCGGACCGCGCCGGCCGCATCCGCAATCTCGCTCGTCTCCTTGATTCGGCGGTCACAATCCCGGGGACACAGGTCCGCATCGGGGCGGATTCAATTCTCGGTCTTGTCCCTGTCGTGGGTGATCTCGCCGGTGCCGCGCTGTCCGGCTACATCATCCTCGCTTCGGCACGCCTCGGCGCGCCTCCCGCTGCACTGGTCCGGATGCTTCTCAACGTCGGCATCGACACCGTCGTCGGAAGCGTCCCTGTGCTCGGCGACATGTTCGACGTGGGCTGGCGCGCCAACATGCGGAACGCCGATCTTCTCGAGAGCCACCTCGGCGGCTCGGTGCGGCAGCAGCGCGCCAATCGCTGGGTGGTTGCCGGAGTCGTCGGGGGACTACTGGTCCTGGCGGTTGGCGCTGTAACGGTCGGAATACTGGCGATCAGGGTCCTCGCCCGTCTCGCAACCTCGGGGTGAAACGCAGCAGGAGGTAACCTTCGCCTCGGAAGTCTCGTAGGGACAGTACTGCTGCTCGGCGGATCACACTAATCAAGAGGAGCCCTGAGATGTCTGACAGATACACTCCGGTGCGTGCCGGAATCGGCTTCGGCAGCGCGCTCGCCATTGCGATCTCGTGGAGCGTGAATCATTCGATACTATGGGCGATAATCCACGGAATCTTCTCGTGGTTTTATGTGATCTACTACGCCATCACGAGGTAGATCGATGGGCGAGCCCGCAATCGTCGTAATAGTCATGTCCGGTGCTGCCGCGGCGGCGTACTCGATTCGCACAATCGCGAACGCCACCGTCCGCCATCGTGAGCAGGACCGCAAGATCGCCGAGGCATCGACGGCGTCGGTGAGCGACGAGCGCATGGCCAGGCTGGAAACGGCGGTCGACGCGATCGCGGTCGAGGTCGAGAGGATATCGGAAGGCCAGCGCTTTGCAACGCGGCTCTTGAGCGAGCAGGCGCAGCGTCCACCTCCGGCCCTTCAGCCCGGAAAGCTCGATACGCCACACTAAGCAGCCTCGACTGACTACCTTTAGAAGGATTACCGAGCGCACGACGCCTCCGGGCTCGTGCGCTTTGCTTTGCCGAACGCCCAAGTCCACTTCACAAGGAAATAGTGCCGTTCTCAAATTTCGATCTTAACCCCGATCTGACGAAGGGAATCAAAGAGATGGGGTTCCTGCGTCCCACCCCGATTCAGACGGACGCGATTCCGCCGGCGATGAAGGGCAGGGACATTCTCGCCTGCGCGTCGACGGGAAGCGGCAAGACCGCCGCGTTTCTTCTGCCGATTCTCGACAAGCTCATATCGCGTCCGCGGGGGACGACCCGCGCTCTGGTTCTCACGCCAACGCGTGAGCTCGCCGCGCAGATTGTCGAGCAGCTCGACGCAATCGCGACCCACACTCCCGTCACGGCGGCGGCGATAATCGGCGGCGTGGGAATGGGGCCGCAGGAGCATGCGCTCCGCAGTGGAACGGATGTCATCGTCGCGACACCGGGCCGGCTGCTGGATCACTTGAGCTCACGGTACGCAAAGCTCGATCACATCGAGTATCTCGTGCTCGACGAAGCTGACCGCATGCTGGACATGGGATTCCTTCCCGACATTCGGCGGATTCTGAAAGCGATCCCGGCGAAGCGGCAGACATTCTTCTTCAGTGCGACCATTCCAGCGCCGATCGCCGCGCTCGCTGGTCAGATGCTCAAGAATGCGGTCACGATAAATCGTGATCGCACATCCGCTCCAGCGGTCGGCATAACGCAGGCCGCGTATCCGGTGCCGCAGGAGCTCAAGGCCGGGCTGTTGCTCGCTCTTCTCAGGCGCGGCGACATGAAGCAGGCGCTCGTCTTCACGCGGACGAAGCATCGCGCGAACCGCGTCGCCGAAGCGCTCGTGAAGGGTGGAATCCAGGCTGAAAGAATTCACGGCAACCGATCGCAGATGCAGCGGACCGCGGCACTCGCGGGGTTCAAGAGCGGGAGATACAAGGTTCTTGTCGCCACCGACATCGCCGCACGGGGAATCGACGTCGAAGCGCTGGGTCACGTCGTCAATTTCGATGTCCCCCTGGCGCCTGACGATTACATCCATCGCGTGGGGAGAACCGGCCGCGCCGAATTGACCGGTGAGGCGTTTACCTTCGTCGCACCCAACGAGGAAGGAGATCTCCGCAACATCGAGCGCGCGATCGGCCGCCGTCTCTCCCGGGTCACTGTTCCCGGGTTCGATTACGCCGCACGCTCTGCAACGCAGCTCGAGGTTCCAATCGCCGAGCGCATCGCTGGAATTCGGGCACGGAAGGCGGAGGAGCGCACGAGAGCCAAGGCAAAGGCCGCGCGGCGCGGGGGGAGCAAGGGCCGGCATTCGGGGGGCGGGCGCAGCCGGTAGCTTCGCGAGCCTTGTGTCTCCGGCCGGGCTATGACACGCGGCCGCGTCGTTGGGCTCAGGAGCGCCCGCTTCCTGACCAACGCAACGGAGGCACTCCGTAAGCCGGTGTGCCTCCGTGACATTCGTGCAGTTGCATTTTTCCCGACTAAATCTTTACTAGCTCGACGCGCCGATTGTTGGAGCGCCCTTCTGCCGTCGCGTTGCTACCGGCCGGCTTGGTGTCGCCAACCCCTTTCGAGTCGAGCCGACCCGCGTTGATGTGATAGTCGGCTACAAGTGACGCCTTCACAGCCGCTGCACGCTTGTCACTCAGCGTTCGATTGGCGTCTTTCGCTCCGACGTTGTCCGTGTGGCCCTCGATTCGCAGCCGCAGATCGGAATGCTGCTCGAGCATCGCGGCAATCTGCTTCAGCGTCGGTGTTGACTCCGGACGCAGCCGGTCGCTGCCGGTGTCGAAAAGCAGGCCCTGCGTTGCGACATGACCGTTCGCCGCGAGATCGTCGTAGATGGACTTCCGGCTTTCCGCCACTCGGATACGCCCGATGTAGGCCGGATTGTCGTCACCGCGGGCATCGATGATCAGATGCACAATGTTCGAGCGCTGGAAGTTGGCATTCGGAACGTTGGCCAGTTTTTTCTCGTCGAGGTAAACCTTGATGTACTTCCCGTCGCCGAGGATGCGGAGCTGTGCCGGCTTGCCGCGGTAACGCAGCCGGTTCGCTTCGCCGCTCGCCAGCTTGACCTCGCCGCCGCCGCCGCCGAGCAGCGCTACGCCATCGCTTCCCCAGCCAATTATGGACGTCGCGGGGTCATCGACACGTCCGACGCTGCCGCGGAGATGGAAATCCGCGCCGTCGAGTGACGGGCGATTGATGACGTCAATCTCGATTGTGAACCGCTGCGGCAGAACTTCCGGCAAAGGTATGTTGAGCTTGCTCGGGCTGGTTGCCCGGATGACTCGCCGCCCACCCAGCTCCGCAACTTCCATGTTCCCCTCGACGAACGTCAACCGCGCGGGGAAATTGCCTACCTGGTCTTCAGAGTAATCGGCGTAATAGATGGCCCGCTCGCCCGGCACGAAATCGTAGTTCACCCAGAGCGTGGCGGCAGGAGCGGCGGGAGCAGCAGCTATCGCGTTGCTTCCCTTTACGGCAGTGACGTTACCGCCCGATATGCCCATGCTCTGCATCATTTTCATTGCAGCAGCAACGTCGCCAGTCGACAATCCAGCAGCCTTGGGGGTCTGGAGCATGCTCGCCAAGGCAGCGGCGGCCGCCGCGTTGGACATGCCATTGCTCTGCATCATGGTCGCCATGGCAGCGAACGACGCGGCGCCGGACATCCCCTGGCTCTGCATCATCTTCATCGCCGCAACCTGTGCTGCGGCGTTTGATATTCCACCCGCGCCCTGCATCATCTGCATCGCCGCCACCGCACCCTTACCGTGGCTGGACATCAAGGCAGCCATGAGGCCGCTGTTCGCACAGGGACCGCTTCCGGTCACAGCCGACGCGATAGCAGCTCCCGGGACCACGGTGCAGGCAACACCCTTGGCCGCATCCTGGACGGTCTTGTTGTTGGCGACTGCCTGGACGGTCTTGTTGTCTCTGACTGCCTTCGCCTTGTCCATGAGGCCGCCGAATCTGCCTTTCTTCTTCGGCGCAGCGGAGTCCGCAGCAGCCGAGTCGGCTTTGGTTGTAGTGGCCGGGGCCTGTGCCACGGCAGGAGTGCCGACGGTGGCGACAAGCAGCATCGTCATCGAGGTGAGACGTGCGTACGACATGGTGCCTCCGCGGCGTATATGTCGGCTGTGATTCAAGGATGCCGTACGCCGCAGGGAATAGCTAGGAGGCTAGAACTTTGCCGTCTCCCGGTAGGCGGCCTTGAAATCCTCGACCTGGGGGAGGATTGCGTCCTCGAGGGAAGGAGCGTAGCCGACAAAGGTATCGGTTGACGCTACGCGGGCCACCGGAGCGTCCAGCCACGCGAAGCACTCATCGGCGATCGCGGCCGCGATCTCTGCCCCATAGCCCCATGACAGCGAGTCCTCGTAGCCGACGATCACGCGCGACGTCTTTTTCACCGAATCGAACACCGCCTGCCTGTCCCACGGGCTCAACGTCCGCAGATCGATCACCTCGACCGAGATCCCTTCGTCGGCCACTGCGTTCGCCGCGGTCAGCGCACGCTGCACAGTAGCTCCGTAAGTCACCAGCGTGATGTCCGTGCCTTCGCGCACGATCTTCGCCTTCCCGAACGGAATCATGAAGTTCGGCCCGGGGTTGCTGCTCTTGTTGTACGTCTGCCGGTAGAGATGCTTGTGCTCGAGGAAGATCACCGGGTCGTCGCAGCGAATTGCGGTGCGAAGGAGACCGTTGGCGTCGAGAGCGGTTGCGGGACAGACGACCCTCAGCCCCGGGCAATGCGTGAATAGCGCTGCTCCCGTCTGCGAGTGGTAGATTGCGCCGCGGATGTACCCGCCGTAGGTCGTCCGCACCACCACCGGCGCAGAGAAGTTGTTGTTGGAGCGCCAGCGCATAGTCGCGAGCTCGTCGCGAAGCTGCATGTAGGCCGGCCAGATGTAATCGAAGAACTGCACCTCGACCACAGGCTTGAACCCGCGAATTGCAAGGCCGATCGCTCGGCCGACGATATTCGCTTCGGCGAGCGGCGAATTGTATACGCGTGCGCCACCGAATTCCTTCTGAAGTCCCCAGGTGACCTTGAACACGCCACCCTTTCCCTTCACCTGCCCCAGGTACTGGTCACGCGACACGTCGGCGACGTCCTGGCCGAAGACGAGGATCTTCTCGTCGCGGCGCATCTCGTCTTTCATGCAGGCATTGAGAAGATCCACCATCGTCGTCGGCTCACCCGAAAACTTGGGGTCGTCCTCGGTATCGAACTGCTCACCCGTCGGATCCACATCGGGTGAGTAGACGCCGAAGTAAACAGTGTCCGGACTCGGTTGCGGCTGGTCAAGCGACTCGTCGGTTGCAGCGAGAACTACCGCATCCACTTCATCCTGAACGCGCTTGATGTCTTCTTCGGTAGCGTGGCCCTGCACGACGAGCCACTTCGGGAACACGGTCACCGGATCGCGCGCGGCATCGGCCTCGCGCTCGGCGGGAGGGCGGTACATCGTCTCGTCGTCGGAAAGGGAGTGCGAGTACGGCCGGATGACTTTCGCGTGGACGAGCGCTGGGCCCTTGCGCTCACGCGCGTATGCGACGGCGCGAGACATCACCTCATGGCTCGCGAGGAAATCGCACCCATCCACTTCCTCGATGAGGAAATTCGGGAACGACCTCACGAGCTTCGAGATGCTGCCCCCGGCGGTGTTCACCTCGACCGGGACGGAGATTGCGTAGCCGTTGTCCTCGACCAGATAGACGACGGGAAGCTTGAGATTCGCAGCGGTGTTGAGCGACTCCCAGAATTCCCCTTCGCTCGTCTGGCCTTCGCCAGTCGTAACAAGGACGATCTCGTCGTCTCTGAACCCCTCGCTGATTCCAATTAGCTTCGCGCGGAGCGTCGCCTCGGCGGCGCCGACCGACTGCAGGAACTGCGTGCCTGTCGGCGACGAAGCCGATACGATGTTGTACTCCTTGTGTCCCCAGTGGCTCGGCATCTGTCGGCCGCCGGACGCGGGATCACAGGCCGCGCCGACAGCCGACGCGAGCATGTCCGCGGGGGTGACACCGAGCTTCAGGCAGAGCGCGCGGTCGCGATAATAGGGGAAGAACCAGTCATATGCCGGCTTCGTCACCATTCCCGCAGCCGTGAGAACGGCTTCGTGACCGGCGCCGGATATCTGGAAGAAAGTCTTGTTCTGCCGCTTGAGCTGGACTTCCTTGTCGTCGATCCGCCGCGAGAGAAGCATGTTACGGTACACGCCAACGAGCTCAGCCGGGCCCAAGGCTCCGGCGCGGGCGGATGTCTTGCGATCGGGGAGTGTCTTGGTAGCCATTGTCGCTAATTATAGTAGTCGCGGCATCCTCATCGCTACGAGGCACGCCGGGTGCCACAAATCCGAAGCTGGCCGATTTTCGGAACAGCTTATGCTCCTTGTTGAGTGACCCGCGGAATTTCATGAGAGCGACGACTATGCCGATCAGAAGTCTCTGGACCATCGCCTTCCTGTCAGTATTCGCCATTGCGTGCAAGCAGGCGCCTGTAAGCGCGGACGATCCTGGAAGCGGAACCCCCAAACCCAATACCGGGCTCACCGGCAACCAGCAGACCGACTGGGCGGCGATCGAGAAACTGGAGCAGGCGGCGAAGGCGATCGCAAAGACCGATGGCTGCTCCTCGGGCACCGATTGCCGTGCGGCGCCAGTAGGGTCGCGTGCCTGCGGCGGACCCCGGTACTACCTGCCGTACTGCGCGAAGACCACGGATTCGGCGGCGTTGTATCGCAAGCTCGACGAGGTGGCCAAGGCGGAGCAGGCGTACAACAGGAAATACAACCTCGCTTCGACCTGTGAGTTTCGGATGCCGCCGCTCGTAGAATCGGTCGGAGGATCGTGCGTGGCGAAATAGGGACCCGGCCGGCCGCTGAAGAGGGAGAATGGCAATCGGTCTATCGCTCACTCACTGGCGGGTTAGCTTCTCCAGCGAAGGTCAATCCAGAACCTCTCCGCCGGAGACACGAATGAATCTCGTTGCCCGCGCAAAAGCGATCCTCATGACGCCGGCGCAGGAATGGGCCGCCGTCGACGGCGAGCCGCTTGATATCTCCACACTTCTCGTCGGCTATGTCCTGCCACTCGCCGCGATCGGACCGATCGCCCGATTCCTGGGGTTCTCGGTCTTCGGATTCGGCGGAATCTTCCGCATGTCAGTCGGATGGGGGATCTCGCAGGCGATCATATCGTTCTGCCTCGCAGTGCTCGGAGTGTTCGTGCTGGCGTGGGTGATCAACGCGCTGGCGCCGAATTTCGGAGCCACACAGTCAATGCCGCAGGCGATCAAGCTTTCGGCGTACAGCATGACGGCAGCGTGGGTCGCGGGAATTTTCTATATCCTGCCGGCGCTCTCGATGCTGGCGCTGATCGGCGCCTTGTACAGTCTGTACCTGTTTTATGTTGGCCTGCCGATCCTGATGAAATCACCGCCCGACAAGACGCCGACGTACGCCATCGTGGTCATCGTGAGCTGCATCGTTCTGTTCTGGATCATCGGCTGGATCACGGGTCGGATGACTTACATGTAGGAACTAGTAGTCCACCGGTCTGAGGTACGATTCTCCGATGGCGCTGTGGCTCAACAGCGCCACGGTGGGGAGCTTCCGCTTCCAGTGAGTACTGGCAAGCCGGAACCGGACGAGCTCTACGTCCTTCTCTGTGAAGCCTTGCGCGACGATGTCGCTCGGGCCGTACCCGTTCACCAGCCAGTTGAGGATCTCGTCCGCCCGTGGGTAGCTGATTCCGAAGTCCCGCTCGTCCGTCTGGCCTTCGATGAGATCGGCCGACGCGGGCTTGTCCACGATCACGTCGGGGACGCCCAGATACCTCGCCAGCGCCCACACCTGTGTCTTGAACAGATCACCGAGCGGATTGATCGGAGGTGAATCGTCCGCGTGCCA
>JAHFCS010000078.1 GCA_023249395.1 Gemmatimonadota bacterium | reverse complement strand
CGAAGGGAAGGGCATCCGACTGCTTCGGGTCCGGCGAATCGGCGGATGGCCGGTTCTACATTCCGTCGATGATTCGCTTGAAGCGCGGCAATTCGCGAAGTGAATCGAGATCGGAGTCGTGCTCGACCCAGTCCTTCTGGCCGTACCCCTTGTCCCCCGCCTTCTCGAGGTAGTTCAGCGCTTCGTCCGGATTGCCGAGCAGCGCGTACATGCACGCAATGTTGTAGAGCAGGAGCGGATCATCGGGATTGATGGTCAAAGCGCGGCGGGCGTAGTCGATCGCTGCTTCCCGTTCGCCGAGGTTTCCCGCTGCACCCGCGCCGAGCTGGCACGCGCGGGCATCATCAGGATTTAGCTCCAGCCGCTCGTCGATCAGCCGAAGCGTCTTGCGGTACATCGCCTGACTCTCTTCCTTCATTCCCATGCCCGAATAGCATTGGCCGAGGAAATGCACCGCCTGAAAATCCTCCGGACGCAACGCGCAAGCCCTCTCGAAGAGTTTCGCGCCTTCCGCGAACTCGCCTTGCGCTACCCTCGCTCTCCCATAATGGTAGACTGCCTCGAAAAGCTTCGGGTCGAGCTTCATCGCGAACTCGAACTCGCGCTCGGCTTCAGTGAAGCGCATGCTCAGAGAGTGTGTCAGGCCTGACGCGAGATGCGCCTCGGCAAGGTCGGGGCCCAGCTCGAGCGCCCTGCGACTTGCCGCGTTTCCCTGTGCAAGATTCTGCTCCCGAGCGTCGCAGTTCATATAAAGGAGGGAGCAGCTGTCGGCGAGGCCCGCGTAAGCGAGCGCGTAGTCGGGGTCAATCTCAATCGCCCGCCTGAACATCTGCCGCGCGTACTCGAGGCCGCTCCTGCTCCACTGGTGAATGAACTGCCGCCCGCGCAGGTAATACTCATAGGCCTGGACGTTGACGGAGCGGTCGCGCTCGATGGCTTTCTTCTCGCCTTCGCTGAGGATCACGCGGAGGGCGTTGAAGATTGCCTGCGAGATCTCGTCCTGGATCGCAAAGACGTCCTCCATGTCGCGATCGAATTTTTCCGACCAGAGCTGGTATCCGTCGGCGACATTGATGAGCTGGGCGCCGATGCGAAGCCGGTTCCCGATCTTTCGCACACTGCCCTCGAGAACCGTCGAAACCTTGAGCTTTCGTCCTATCTCGCCGATGTCCTCGTTTTTCCCTTTGAAGGCGAACGACGAAGTGCGCGACGCAACGCGAAGAGATTGAATCTTCGAGAGTGCGTTGATGAGCTCCTCGGCCATCCCGTCGGTGAAATATTCGCTTTCGGGATCGGCGCTCATGTTCGCGAACGGCAGCACCGCCACCGATTTGGCCGCTGAGACAACCGGCTGGGGCAGCGTAGCCGTATCGCTGGGTGTCGCGAGCATCTCGCTGCCGAGCGCCTGAGCAAAAACCGCCGCTGTGGCGAAGCGCTCTGAAGGCACGATCGCCATCGCTCTCGTCACTGCCCGCTCCACGTGTTCCGGAACGCTTCCGCGCACGCCGCGGAGCGGCTTCGGCGTTTCGGTGAATCTCTTCGTCAGAACCGCCTGGGCAGTCGCACCGGCAAATGGCCGCTCGCCTGCCAGCATCTCGTAGAGTACGCAGGCGAGGCTGTATTGATCGCTCTGCCCGTCGATGTTGAGCTCGCCTGACGCCTGCTCCGGACTCACGTAGGCGGGGGTGCCCACCATCATCCCGGTCTGGGTCAGAGTTTCCGAGGCAGCGGAGCTCACGGCCTTCGCGATTCCGAAGTCCATGACCATCGCCTCGCCCTCGTAGAGCATCACGTTTTCCGGCTTGATGTCCCGGTGGACGATCTTTTGCCGGTGGGCATAATCGAGTGCGGAAGCGATCGCCTTCGCATGGTGAACGGCCTCCTCCACAGGAAGCTGCTTCTCGCGCTCCAGCCGCTCGCGCAACGACTCACCCTCGACGTACGGCATCACGTAGTAAAGAAACCCGTGGGTCTCGCCACTGTCGAAGAGCGGAAGGATGTGCGGGTGATTGAGGCGCGCCGCCAGCTTTATCTCGCGAAGAAAACGATCCGGTCCGAGGGACGCCGCCAGGTCGGGGTGAAGCACCTTGAGTGCAACCACGCGATCATGCTTGCAGTCCTGGGCCAGGTACACGGTCGCCATGCCGCCGCGGCCGAGCTCTCGGTCGATGACGTAGGAATCAGTGAGTGCGTCGCGCAGACGCTCGAGGGGGAGTGCCAGACTGGTTACCGGATGAATGTGTTTCGGGAACCTACCGGCAGCGCAAGCTCAGTCAAGTCGCTCCGATGCCATTTCACTTGAGTCCGATTCGCTGTACAAGCGCGCCGAACCGTGGATCCTCACGCAGTGGCCCGTATCCGGGGTCGAGGTGGAGATAGATCAGTCCTCCTGACCGAGCCTGAAACGCTCGCTCGAGGCATGCGAAAGCTCGGTCGAGGTTACCCATCGCGGCGTAACCCATGGCAAGTATTTCCTCGCGCACATAGTGCTTGCGCGCCTCCTCTTCAAGCCGGCCCAGAATTTCTTCCCCCTCTTCACGACGATCCAGCGCCGCGAGTGCCCTGACAATCAGCGCATCATATGAGCGAACGCTGTTCTCCAGTCGCTGTCCGCGGCGATACAATTCAAGCGCCTTCTCCGCATCGCCCTGTGCAAGTGTCGCTGACCCGGCATCGAGATAGGACTGAAAGTATGACTGGTCGAGCTCGAGCGTTTTCTCGCTTTGAGCAATCGCTGCGGAGTACTCGCCGGCGTAGAGCAAGAAGCGACTAAGCCACCGGCTCGCCCTTGGAAAGATCGGGTCGAGCGCGAGCGATCTTCTCATCTCTGTGATGGCTTCGCCCAGCTTTCCCACAGTTGGCAGCGCGCTTGCGAACGACCACGCAGCCTCCGCATCGTTCGGACCGAGAGCCACGGCTTGCCTCAGCTGTCGCTCCGCCCCCTCGAAATCCCATTCGTACCAGCACAGAACCTTACCGAGCGATGTCATCGCCTCGGCAAGCTGAGGGTCGTATTCGAGAGCGCGCTTCGATGCCGCCTTGGCCCGCGGATACGCTTCCTCCGGCGCCACCCAGTCGTCCGCAAGCTCACACCAGCTGTCTGCAATGCCGGCGTAGGCTCTGGCAAAGCCGGGGTCCTGAAGGAGGACCTGCTGGAAAATTTCGAGACTCTTTCTGACTCCAGCCTCGGTGAACTTGTTGAAAAAGAAGCGGCCTTTGAGATAGAGGTTGTACGCTTCCAGATTCTTGGCGGGAATGACGAGCTGCTCGGACGAGTTCACGAGCCGGAGCTTCAGTGCATCGACGATCGCCCGCGATATCTCGTCCTGAATGGCGAAAACGTCCTCGAGCTGGCGGTCGTAGGTCTCCGACCATAGCTGATATCCGTTCTCAACGTTCACCAGTTGAGCTGCAATCCGAATTCGACTGCCGACTTTTCTGACGCTCCCCTCGAGGACGGTGGTTACGCCAAGCTTCTCTCCGACTTCGCGAACGTCCACCTGCTTTCCCTTGAACGCAAAGGATGAGCTGCGTGACGACACCTGAAGGCTCGGGACCTTGGCCAATGCGTTGATGATCTCTTCGGTCATCCCATCGCTGAAGTATTCGTTCTCCGGATCGGCGCTCAGATTCGTCAGAGGAACAACGGCGATCGACTTGTGATCTCGCTGTTCGCGGGTCGCATCCGCCCGCGCCGTAGTCTCTCGTGGTGCACGCCCGATACGATCGATCGCCTCGATCAATTGGAGTCCAGATGCCATTCGATCTACCGGACTTCGCGTGAGAAGCTTGCCGAGAAGCTCATCGATTTCCGGGGGCACGTCGCGCGCCGCGCTCACTTTCGGGACGGGCGACATGAAGCGCTTCACGAGGATCGCCTGCGCCGTAGGTCCAGTGAACAAGGTCTCGCCAGTGAGCATCTCATAGAGGACACACCCGAGACTGTACAGATCGCTTCGGCCGTCGATGTCTACCTCACCCGAGGCCTGCTCGGGGCTCATGTATGCAGGCGTGCCGATGGACATTCCGGTCCGCGTGATAGTGCGCCCGCCCGTCACAGCCTTGCCGATGCCGAAGTCGGCTACCATCGCCGCGCCCTCGTGCAGCAGGATGTTCTCGGGCTTGATGTCCCGATGTACGACGTTGTGGCGATGAGCGTAGTCGAGCGCTGACGCAACCTCGCGGGTGAGTCTCAGCGCGTCCGCGAGTGGTAACTGCCGCTCGCGATCGAGCCGGTCACGGAGTGACGAACCCTCCATGTTCGGCATGACATAGAAAAGGACTCCACCCGCGCTTCCGGAGTCATGCACCGGCAGTATGTGCGGGTGTGTGAGTCCGGCGGCGAGCTTGATCTCCCGAAGAAAACGATCCTCGCCTATTTCCGCAGCGAGCTCGGGGCGGAGCGCCTTCAGCGCGACGGTACGGTCGTGTCGCAGATCTCGCGCGAGATACACGATCGCCATGCCTCCTTCGCCAAGCTGGTGGAGGATCGTGTAGCGTCCCTGTAATCCGTCGGTAAGTCGCTGCTCCAGAGTTGTCATGGTCGAAGAAGATGCGTGGATGCCGTGACAACCGCTACCGCATCGGCCCGTGCGTCTCGATTGGTCCGTCCGCTGAGAGATCGTCGGGCGTCACCGGGCGGAACATGAGATCCACCGCCAGCCAGATCGTTTTCGAGAACGGATAGCAGGCGATTACCCCCGCCGTGAGGACGAGCGCTCCACCCCACTGGATCGCGTCCCACGGGGGGTCGGGCCAGGTGATCAACAGGACGGCGACGAAGCCCAGGGCGAACAGCGTCTCGACGAAGAAGAGGGCTACCATGTACGCGCCGAGGTAGTAGTCGCCCTCGCCCCGCTCGAGCCATAGCCCACATTCCGGACATCGTTTGCGAAGCTTCCCGAACGATTCGAATATCGGCTTGCCGCCGCAGTTCGGGCATCGAAGCCGGAGCGCCCGTCCCAACAGCGACGCTGCCAGGCGAAGCGCAAGGACGTGAGGCATCGTCGGAATCTACCGCTCAACGACGAAGACCGAGTTGATGAGTTATACTCAGAGACCGCCGCGCTGATTCGCCGGCAGAACCGAGGCTTCACGATGGTTTCTAGCTCCACCCGTCTTGCATCAGTCGCGGCACTCGCTGTGATCGTCGGAACATCGGGGTGTCAGGCATGGAAGGTCGAGAACCAGCCCGCCGAAGTGGTCATCCGACGCAGCGACCCGGTCGCAATCACGATGAACGACCAGCGATGGGTCGTGCTCAAGGGAGCGCATGTCAGCAACGACAGCGTCGTCGGAATACGCATCACCGGCAACACGAAGGGGAAGGGCAGGACCGCGCTTTCCCTCGGCGGCGTGCGCGCTGTGCAGACGCGCAGATTCAGCTTTCTCCGGACTGCCGGACTCGGGATCGCTCTCTGGTTCGTCCCCGCGGTCTATCGGTTCGCAGTCGTGGATTAGCGAGCGTTCGGCGCGCGATTTATCCCCGCGCTAATTTTTCCGAATGAACGGCGACACCCACCCGCATCGCTGGCGGCTGCTCGCGCTGCTGTCTACAGCCGAGCTGCTCGGCATGTCTCTCTGGTTTGCCGCCAGTGCGGTGGCGCCTCAACTGAGCGCATTGTGGGAGCTCGACGGGGCGCAGGCAGGCTGGCTCACGACCGTCGTCCAGCTTGGCTTTGTCGTCGGGACTGCGCTGACCGCCGCGCTAAATCTCGCCGACATCGTGCCGTCGCGAGTTCTCTTTGCGTCCTCTGCGCTCGCCGGTGCGGTTGCGAATGCAGCGATCCTTGTTGCGGGCGGTTATCATGGCGTGCTCGTTCTCCGGTTTCTGACCGGCGTTTGCCTGGCGGGAGTTTATCCACCGGCAATGAAGATGATCGCGACATGGTTCAGGGCGCAGCGCGGTCTTGCAATCGGCACTGTCGTAGGTGCATTGACCATAGGGAAGGCGACTCCATATCTCGTGCACGCCATTCCCGGCGTTGGCGTGCAGCCTGTCGTTCTCACCGCTTCGCTGGGTGCCGTGGCCGCCGCGCTCCTCATCGCCTTCGGATACCGTGAAGGCCCGTATCCGTTCGCTGCCCGGCCTTTCTCGTGGAAGCTCGTAGCGGATGTCGTCCGCGTCCCCGAGTGGCGGCTCGCAACTGGCGGATACCTCGGCCACATGTTCGAGCTTTACGCGTTCTGGACCTGGATCCCGGTATTCCTTGCGGCAAGCGCGGCAAGGGCCGCAGGCCTGACAACGGCGGGCAGTCCTCCTGCCACCGGGCTCGTCTCCGTGATCGCGTTTCTGACGATCGCGATCGGGGGCGTGGGGTGCGTCTGGGGTGGACTCACCGCCGACCGCCTCGGACGCGAACGGCTGGTGACGATCGCGCTCGCTGCAAGCGGGAGCTGCTGCCTAGCCGTCGGGTTTCTTTTCGGCGCGTCGATGTGGCTCGTCGCGCCGCTCGCGCTCATCTGGGGATTCTTCGTCGTCGCCGACAGCGCGCAGTTCAGCGCCCTCGTGACCGAATCGGTTCCTGCGCACGCTGTCGGCACGGCGCTCACGGTTCAGACGTCGATCGGATTCCTTCTCACCATGCTGCCGATGCAGCTCGTTCCGATGCTGGCGCGACAGAGTGGATGGCGGTGGTCGTTCGCGATCCTGTCGATCGGTCCGGCGGCGGGCATCTGGGCGATCAGACGGCTGGTGCGGTTGCGAGCACCGGCGCGACGTGCAGTGTCGCCTTCCATTGCCGGTAGCCCATGACCGACAGCACGAGGAAGACGAGATAGAGCGCCGCCGTCACGTAAAGCGACTTGTAGATGAACATCCCGATGTAGACGATGTCGACTGCCACCCAGACCAGCCAGTTTTCGAGCAGCTTTTTCGTCATCATCCACTGAGCGACGAGGCTCGTGCTCGTCGTCGCCGAGTCGAGATATGGAAGCGCGGCATCCGTCGTGCGATGGAGCAGCGTTCCGAGCAGATAGGCGGAGAGGACGCCGATTCCTGCCAGCGCCACACCCAGCGGGCGCGGCGTTCTGGATACGTTGAGCTTGGTTCTGTTCTTTCCCCCGTAGAGCCATTCGTACCAGCCGTAAAACGAGATGACGACGTACACGACCTGAAGTCCCATGTCCGCATACAGCCGGGACTGATAAAAGACGAACGCGTAGAGGCCGACGTTGACGATCGCCGTCGGCCAGCTCCAGATATTCTGTCTCACGCTGAGGTACACGCTGACCACACCGACCAGCGCGGCGAGAGTCTCGAGTGGGTTCACCCTGTGGGGGTGCTGATGGTGAGAGAAAGGACGACGGATTGCGAATCATCGTCGGATCTTCGAACACACGCACGGCGCGACAATATAGGCGTCACGGCACGGGCGCGCGCCTTCTTCACCGGTCCGTCGTCACACGCGTATCTTTCGCGCGTGCCGGCCAGATGGTTCAGAGCATCGCTACTGCTATTCGCCGTGAGCGCATGCGCTCACTTCAGGCGTGAGCCGCCGCAGCCCGTTAACACGCCAGAGCTACCGATTTCGAGCGAAGCCGAGGCCGATTCGCTGCTCGTGGATCTTCAGCGCGTGGACAGCAGCGTGGTGGTTGACCTCCGTTACGCGACGTCGAACAACTTCACCGGCACTCCGCTGCCGGGATACGAGGGTAATCACGCCTACCTTCGCGATGAAGCCGCTATTGCTTTGGCGCTCGTGAACGCGGATCTCCATCGCGAGGGGTTCGGTCTCAAGATCTTCGATGCGTACAGGCCGGTGCGCGCAAGTGTGGCAATGGTCGCGTGGGCTCAGCGCACCAGCCGCAACGATCTGCTGCGCTACGGGTACATCGCCACGCGCAGCAGGCACAACCTCGGCGTTGCCGTAGGCTGTACGCTGATCGAGCTCGCAACCGGTCGCGAGATCCCGATGGGAACGGCGTTCGACACTTTCGCCCCCGCCGCGTGGACTGCCAGCGTGAGAGGGGCCTTCGCCGTCAACCGAAAGCGGTTAAGGA